>DATBXI010000238.1:0-14093 GCA_036514355.1 Desulfuromonadaceae bacterium | reverse complement strand
TGGCCCTGGCGGCTCGGGAGGGCGGCCCGCTGCTTCTGGAGCCGATCATGTCCCTGGAATTGGAGGTGCCCACGGAGAGCCTGGGCAAAGTGCTCGGCTCGCTCCAGCAGAAGCGCGGCCGGGTGGAGGGGGTGGGCCAGCTCGGCCCTAGCGAGGTGGTGCGGGCAACCGTGCCCCTGGCGGAGATGTTCGGCTACATGACCGAGTTGCGCAGCGCCACCAAGGGGCGGGGGAGCTACACCATGGAATTCCTCCGTTTCGAGGAGGCGCCGGCCGAAGTCCAGGAGCGCTTCGGCCTGGCCAGTGGCCCGTGCAGCTGATACCCCCGTATAATTCTCTCTCCCTCATTCCCTCATCCTATCCTTCTCCCGGAGGGAGAAGGTATACCGTTCACCCCTCCCTCCGGGAGAGGGTGGCCAAAGGCCGGGTGAGGGGATTTTCATAGCACGATGACTCAAATGTTACGGTGTAGCCCCTTTGGAGCGAGCGGGAACGTACGGGGACATGCTGATGGGCGCAGTCGATACAAGGGAAAGCACAGGGACACGCATCCGCCATCTGTTGCGCGCGTTGCGTTCCCGGAACTACCGCCTCTTCGTGGCGGGCCAAAGCGTGTCCCTCGTGGGGACCTGGATGCAGCAGGTTGCCATGAGCTGGCTCGTGTACCGGCTGACCGGCTCTGCCATGCTGTTGGGCGTCGTGGGGTTTACCAGCCAGATCCCCACCATCCTCATTGCCCCCGTGGCCGGCGTGCTCGCCGACCGCTGGAACCGCCGGCGCCTGCTGATCGCCACCCAGGCCCTTGCCATGGTCCAGGCGGTCGTTCTGGCCGTCGTCGTTCTGTCGGGCATCGTGCAGGTCTGGCAGATACTGGTGCTGAGCCTGGTCCTGGGCGTCGTCAATGCCTTTGACATACCCATACGCCAATCATTTGTCGTCGAGATGGTCGAACATCGGGCGGACCTGGGCAACGCGATTGCCCTCAATTCCTCCATGGTGAACGCCGCCCGTCTCGTGGGTCCGTCCATCGCGGGGGTGCTGGTGGCCTCGGTGGGAGAGGGGATCTGCTTTCTGCTGAATGCTGTCAGCTATCTGGCGGTCCTCGTGGCGCTGGCGGCCATGCGCCTCCCCCCCGGCGCCCACCATTGCCGTGCCCGACGTCGCATCATGCACGAACTCCAGGAAGGTTTCCGGTACGCGTATGAATTCGGCCCCATCAGAAGCATTCTGCTCATGGTTGCCCTGGTCAGTCTCATGGGTATGCCCTATACCGTCCTGGTGCCGGTCTTTGCAAAGGACATCCTGCACGGCGGCGCGCATACCTTCGGGTTTCTCATGACCGCCGCGGGGAGCGGAGCCCTGGTGGGCACGCTGTATCTCGCCTCCCGCCGGAGCATCCTCGGCCTCGGCCGGGTGATCGTGGTGGCCACGGGCCTTTTTGCCGGCGGCATAGCCGCATTCGCCCTGTCCGGCACGGTCAGCCTCTCGCTGGCCGCGCTGGCGGTGGCGGGGTTTGGGGCAATGACGCTGGTCGCCTCCTGCAATACGGTGCTTCAAACGATCCTGGATGAGGACAAGCGGGGCCGGGTAATGAGCTTTTTCACCATGGCGTTCATCGGCATGGCACCGTTCGGAAGCCTTGGCGTCGGGTTCATGGCCAACATGCTCGGTCCGCGGGATACCCTGCTCGTCGGTGCCGCTGGCTGCCTTGTCGGTGCCGCGGTTTTTGCACGGCACCTCCCGCACATCAGGGAGAAAGTGCGCCCCATCTATGTGCGCATGGGGATCATCCGGGAGGTCGCGAACGGCATGGAGACCGCCGCCGAACAGCCGCCGTTGCAAGAGGGGCATTGACCTGATACATGATGGCTGTTTGACCAGCCGGAGGAAGTTGCCGCGCCAAGCGGACGGGATGCCATGAACATTACCCTCAACAAGAACAGTTTCGGCACCTGGGGCCTGCCGGAGAAGGCGAAACGCCTGAAGGCCTGGCACCGCCTCTGGGTCGTGACCGGCGTCACCTATCTCCTCCTGGTCGTTGGCGCGGGCTATCTGCTCATGCCGACCCGGGAACGGATAGACAGAGACATGGTGTTCGCCGTTACCGAAGAGGTAAGGAAATACGAAGGGCTCGTGTTTGCCGGCGATTCTCCGGAACAGATATTCCAGGCGGCCCGTCGGCAGGGGTATGCGGCCTGGATAACCGATCTCCGCATGCGGTACCGGATTGGCGCGGAAGGGGATGCGGGTTTTGACAGGATCGAGCAGGGATACCGCCGGGACGTGGACCGCCTGACAGGCAGGCGCCTGAAGCTGTCCGCGTGGCTTGCCGTTGCCTGGCTCGTGCCCATGGGGGTGCTGTATGCCATGGGCGCCATCGTGGATTGGATCACGCGGGGCAGAACGTGAGTTGCAGCACCAATAAAAAGGCGCCCGAGGTACTCCGGGCGCCTTTTGAAATGGGGCACATCGCGTCAGTTCAGCGCGATGCGCTTATTCCAGCGCATCCAACACCGCCCGTTCCGCTTCACTGAACAGACGGTCCAGATCCAGCACGATCAACAAGCGCTCCGCGCGGTTGATCACGCCGGTGATGCAGTCCTGGGCGGCGTTCCCCTGCACGATGGCCGGCGAAGGCTGGATCTCGGCCGCCGAAATCCGGATCACCTCAGCCACCGCGTCCACCATGAAACCGGTCAGGCCGTCACCTACCTCCATCACCAGGATGCGGCATTGGCGGTCCTGGTCGCGTTCCCCCAGTCCGAACCGCCGGCGCAGCGAGATGATCGGCACCACCGTGCCCCGCAGATTGATGATCCCGTCCACGTAATCCGGGGTATTGGGCATTTTGGTGATGGACGGCATGCGGATGATCTCCCGCACCGTCAGCACGTCAACGCCGTATTCTTCCCCTCCCAGCTCGAAGCTCACCAGTTGAATGATCTCCTGGGCGGTTCCGCCCACCGCTCCTGTGACTGTCGGCAGATTGCTCATGGTCGTTCCTCCTCACGCCAGCCGGAAACGGCTGACAAGGGTTTGCAGCTCCCGGGCCTGGGCTGCGAGTTGGGATGCGGCGCCGGCGGTTTCGTCAGCCCCCCGCGCTGTCTGGTGTACCACATCGGTGATCTGCTGGATGTTGCTGGTCACCTCGCCGGTGGTGGCGGTCTGCTGCTCCGCCGCCGTGGCGATCTGGCTGACCTGCATGGAAACCTCGTTGATCCGCTGCAAAATCTCTTCCAGGGCCTGGCCCGATTTCTGGGACGAGACCGCCCCTTTCTCCACCTCGTGGACCCCCTCTTCCATGGCCTTCACCGCTGCCCGGGTCTCGTTCTGAATGGCCTTGATCATCTCGCCGATCTCTCGGGTCGCCTTGGTGGTCCGCTCGGCCAGTGCCCTGACCTCGTCCGCCACGACCGCGAAGCCGCGTCCCTGCTCGCCGGCACGGGCCGCCTCGATGGCGGCGTTCAGGGCCAGCAGGTTGGTCTGGTCGGCGATGTCCTCGATGGTGCCGATGATGGCGCCGATCTGCTCGGAACGGGTGCCCAGGGCCTCGATGGTTTGGGAGGTCTGGCGTACCCGGTCGGCGATTACGCCCATGCCGGTAATGGTCTCCTGGACCACCGCGGCCCCGGCGTTGGCGGCGTCGGCGGACTGTTGCGAGGCGTCGGCGGCCATGGTGCAGTTGCGGGCGATGTCGCTGCTGGTGGCAGCCATCTCCTCGCTGGCCGTGGCTACCGTGTTGGTCTGGGAGGCCACTTCCTCGGCGCCGGTGGCGATCTGGGTGGAGGTGGAGTGGAGCTGGTTGGAGGCCGTGGCGATGCCGGCGGAGATGTCCACCGTCCGGGTGATCATCTCCCGCAGGCTGGCGACCATGTGCTTCATGGCTCCCAGCAACTGGCCGGTCTCGTCCTCCGAGGCCGCCTGCACGGTAATGGTCAGGTCCCCCTCGGCCAGGCGGTGTGCCACATCCACGCATGTCCCGATGGGGCGCGTAATGGCCTGGGAGATGGCAATGGTCAACAGGATGACCGCCACGGCAACCAGTGCGATCACGGTCAGCGAGAAGATCATGGCCTGCTTGTTCACCGATGCCGCATCGCTGGTCCCCTTGTCGGCCAATTTCACGTTGTACGCCATGTGGGCCGCGAGAAGCTTGTCGAGCTTGTCGGAGAGCGGTTTCACCTGCGTCATGATTATCTCGTGGGCCTCGGCGTTCTTGTTCTCGCGGGACAGGGCGAGTGCCTTATCCCGCGCGCCGGCAATTTCCGCCATGGCTGCCCGGTCGTCGGCCAGCATCTTCTTGTCCGTGTCGTCGGCAATGAGCGGCTCGTACTCCTTCAGCGCCTGGGCGAAATGCTGGCGATCATCGTTGATCTGCCTGTCGACGCCGGCTATCGCGGCGGCATCGGTAGTGAGCACGTGCTGGTAGGTGTGCTCCGTGAGGCTGGCGAAGGCCGACTTCGCCTTGTCCAGGACAATGATGCTCGGCACGCTGTTGACGGCGCAGTAATTGGCGGCATCGTAGACCATGCGCATCCGCGACATATTGAAAGCGCCCATGCCCACCAGGCCGGCCAGGGTTATGAACAACAGCAGGTAGAGCTTCCGGCCTATTTTCATGTTTCTGAACCACGTCATCCCATCCTCCTTTTCATATCACAACCTGCCGTCATTGTTGTGCCCGCATCTCCGGCGGAAACGGGGCAAAGGGTGTGTACAGGGACGCGCCATGTTCGCCGGATTTCCATTCGTCCCTTTGAATCATTCCCCTTTCTCTCAAATTGTCCGCAATGGGGACAGCCTCGTTTTTCGTTGTTCTTGTATATCGCAGGAGGTGTGCCAACAAAATCAGCGAAGATTCCCGAATGGTTATGCGAGAACAGGCGGCAACCGGGAACAGTAAAGTGTTCTCAGAAGGGACAGGTGTCCCGGATTCGGACAAATACATGGAAAGGCGGAACTACTCCGCAGTACGGGATAGCTCTTTGAAAGACCCTGTCAGTGCTCGTATTGCAGCCTGTATGGCAGTGACTAATATTTTAGATAATCGGCGAGCATAGAGCTCGTCTGCCGCTGGCGCTTGGTCATAATCCTTACCAAGGGTTTTGCCAACTTCGCCCAGACCCTGGGATTATTTTCGCAGATGTATTCGAAGTCGAACAGATCCAAGACGATCATCTCTACGGGAGTGCTGGCTATTGCCGAAGCTGAGCGGGGCAAATTGTCGAAAAGCGACAGTTCGCCAAGCGTTTGCCCGGGTCCAACCGTGGCGATGATCTTCTCGTTGCCATCGGAATCGGTTTTCACAATATTCACTCGTCCGCTGGTGATGATGCACAAGTAGGCACTGTCGTCACCCTGATGGCAGATGCATTTTTCCGGTAGTACGTTGTATGCACTCATCTGGCCCGCAATAAACTCGGCTGCTGGCTCGTCCAACTCTTTGCCGACTTTGGTGGCAACGAGTCGCGCCGTCTTCTCCTTGAGGTTCAGCTCCTGTTTCATCCAGTCGTTAGCATACATATAGCACCTCCGGCATCCTATAGTAACTTTGTTACGCTAGCATTTCGGACCTTCAACAGTTTCGAATCAGCCTCTCATACCTGGAACTCCGGATTTTTATTGAGAGTATTTTCCAAAAAGAGTTTTGCATCCGGAGGCAGGGATGTGAAGTGGACTTTGAACTCCGACGGTGAACACGAGGAAGACTCGATTACTTTGGCGTAGAGATCGCCTCCCGGATCGTTGCCGCCACATCCCGGGATGGTCACTTTCAGGTTCGTCATACGCTCAACTGACATTTCCGAATGGATAAGGGCCTCTTTCGCCCCAAGTCTCCTGATACGTCCGTTGTAAATCGTCCCTGTCGCGTGTTTTCCTTCCAGAATGTAGAATCCGATCGGGACCTCCTCCTGCAACATGACAAGCTCGGCCGGCTTCTTGTGTGGGAGAGAGACGTTGAAATCCCCCGCGATTCCTGTCACCTCGAATAGGGTGATGGGCTGGTTCACCCCTTTGGGCATTACCTCGAGGGTGTCGTGGATGGAAAGGATCGACCCGCACGCCTTGGCGGTGCATTCCGAGACGAGGATCTGACCGCCGACGGTATACGATTCGATCCGCCCGGTGAGGTTCACATGCCTGCCGACGATGCCATACTTGGTCCTTTTGTCGGAGCCGATGTTTCCGACCACCGACTCCCCCGTATTGAGACCGATCCCCTGCTCTATTTCAGGGTAGCCGAGTTCCCGGCAGCACGCGTTGACGTCGGCCATTGCCTGCTGCATCTCGACGGCGCAGGCGACCGCACGCTTCGCGTCGTCCTCACGCAGGACAGGGGCGCCGAAAACAGCGAGAATCGCATCGCCGATGAACTCGATGATCGTCCCCTGATACTTCATGATGATAGTGGTCATTTTTTCCAGATAGATGTTGATGATCGCAAGGACATCGGCGGCCGGCAGCCTCTCGCTGATGGCGGTAAATCCGCGCAAGTCGGTCATCATGATCGTGATGAGCCGAGTCTCGCCACCTAAAGACGCCCGTTCCGGGGAAGAGAGAATGTCGCTCACCACATCATCGGAAAGATAACGGCCGAAGGTCTGTCGAATAAGCCTGTTAGCGGCTTCAACTTTGAGCAGCGAAGCATTGAGTTCTTTCGTTCGTTCCGCCACCATGTGCTCCAATGTCCGATTCTGCTCCTTCAGGCGCTGTTTCTCCAGGACGTTGGCAACCGCCAGAACGATGCTTTCCTGGATATCCTCCCCTTTGAGGATGTAGTCGCAGGCGCCGTTTTTCATCGCCTCTATCGCTATGGAGATATCGACGTTTGCGGTCAGGATGAGGATCGGAACGTCGAACCCGCTTACCCGCAGTCGTTTCGTCATTTCCAGGCCGGACATGACCGGCATTTCCATGTCGGAAACGATCAAACTGAAGTCCTGATCGGCAATGTACCTGTCGAAACCCTCCTGGCCGTCTGCCGCAGTCTCGACCGCATAGCCGTACGACCTCAGGATGTCCGACAACAAATCCCTGACGAAACTGTCATCATCGACGATCAGGAGCCTGATTATATCGGTTTCCATCTTGTGCTCCTTTTAAGGAATCTGGAATTCCTGTCCTTTGGCCACGAACCCCCGAAATCCGTCCTCTGTTGCGCGGAAGGGAGGATTCGCCTGATAGTGGTAGAGCCAGATCTTGTTCTTTACGTGATTCGGAAGCGTCCGAAGCTGCTCATAATGGGCGTGGACAGTCGTCTTGAACGGGGCGGTTTCGCAGTCGTGAAAAATCACCTCGACTCCGTCCGCAATCTCCTCGATCGCTTCCGGGACAAATTGGGTATCGGTGGTGATGAACACCCGTGAAGTTCCATCTTCCACAATGAGTCCGTAGCTGTCATGGCAACCGGCGCTGTTTGCTATGTGCGGCATTCGGCGAAGCGTGAAGCGGATCTCCCGCCAGGTGAAGGAGCCTCCATCTGCAATGGGTTGAGGCAGGAAATAATCTGCCAGCTCCATCTCCTGCGCCTGGATGGAGTGCAATCCCCCCCGCAGCGACTGATCCCACAGCGACGCCATCGTCCGCTCTTCACAGAACAGGGTGAGCCGTTTCGGCTGTGGCGAAAAGTACGTGCTGAGCGCAAGCCATTCGAGGCCGCCGATGTGGTCGCCATGGAGATGGGAGATATAGACGGCGTCCAGGTCGGTCGGGTGCATCCCGCTCTCCGCCAGCGAAAAACGGGCGTCGCTGCCGCAGTCGATGAGCAGCTTTTCACCTCCCCGCGTCGTCACCACGATATTCGACTGGTATTGGTCCATACTCGAAAATTGCGAACCGACACCGATGAACGTAAATTTCATGACCGCTTACTCCGCAGACAGTGTTGATGATGGGCTCTAAAGGCGAATTCATGCAGCGCAATAGGTAAGCTATGCCCTGTTTTTCCCCTTCGTCGCTTCCCGAGCAAAATTTGATCATTAATGCGGACACAGAGTAAATGATGCCTCGATTTTATGCAATGATTCATGTGCGTGTCAGCAATCCCAGCTTTGGTCGTCATGGCGTTACATTGTTGCACCCCAAAGGATGGCTGAACTTGTTTTCATTGCATGAACCAGATGTGTGCCAATAATTGCACATGCGGCCCGGATCGTGTATACTGGCCAAAAACTCGGAGTTGAGCCATGGAACCGATCGTAACCTACAAGGAGCGCTGTCGCCGCTGTTATTCGTGTGTCCGCAGTTGTCCGGTCAAGGCCATCAAGGTTGATCAGGGGTTTGCCGAGATCATCTACGACCGGTGCATTGGCTGCGGGAACTGCCTGAGTTGTCCGCAGAACGCCAAGGTGGTGGTCGACAGGATGGTCAGGACCCAGGAGCTGCTGACCTCCGGCGCACCGGTGGTGGCGGTGCTGGGGTGTTCCTTCCCGGCCCATTTTCATTCCATCACGCCGGGCCAACTGGTGGCCGGACTCAAAAGCCTCGGTTTCCGCGAGGTGCACGAAGGGGCCTACGGTGCCCGGATGATAGCCGGCAGCTACCGCGATACCCTGCGGAATGCGGACCGCCCGCTGATATCATCCCACTGCCCGGCGGTGGTGGACCTTGTGGAGCGACACTACCCCAAGCTCCTGCCCAACCTGATCGGGATCGTTTCTCCCATGATTGCCATGGGGCGCTTCATCAAGGGGGTGCTGGGGGGAGAGACGCGGGTGGTCTACGTCAGTACCTGCATTGCGGCCAAGTTCGAGGTGCAGTCGGCGGAATCCGCGGGTGCCATCGACGTGGTGCTGACGTATCGGGAGATCGACAAGCTCTTCAAAAGCCGCGGGATCAACCCGGCCACGCTGGGCGAGGCGGCCTTCGACGGCATCGACCCGGGTGAGGGGAGGCTCTTCACCCTGGCGGGCGGCCCGCTCAAGCTGTTCGGCCTTGAGCCCGATTTTCTGGACACCGAGACGGTAACCGCCGAGGGTGAGGCCCATACCATAGGCATCATTCGCGACCTTGCCGCCGACAGGATCGCCCCGTCCTTCGTGGACCTGCGCTTCTGCGACGGCGGCTGCGTGGATGGTCCCGCCCGGGACAGGGAGCTCAACCATTTCTTTAAACGCAAGCTGATCGTCTGTTACAGCAACAGCGAGCTGCCCTACAATACGGCGGCCCACTATCGCTCCGGGACCGCGCTGCCGGAACTGCGGCGCTCCTATTCCGAAAAGGCACGCAAGCTGCCGAGTCCCGGCAAGGATGACGTCAAGCGCATCCTCCATTCGACCAACAAGTTCAGTCAGGGGGACGAGCTCAACTGTCGTGCCTGCGGGTACAACACCTGCCGCGAACATGCGGTGGCCGTATTTCAGGGGCTGGCGGACATCCAGATGTGCCTGCCCTACAACATGCAGCAGATGGAGGAGGACCGCGGCCGCTTGATGCAGAAATACGAGTTGATGCAGCGCGAGTTGGACCGGCAATTGGGGGACGATCCCATCGTGGGGGACGATGCCGGCATCAAGGAGGTGCTGGAGCTGATCCGGCAGGTGGCGCCCACACCCACGACCGTGCTGATTCGCGGCGAGACCGGCACGGGCAAGGAACTCACCGCCCGGGCCATCCATCGCCTGAGCCAGCGCGGCGACAAGCTCCTGGTAACGGTCAACTGCACGACCATCACCGACTCGCTGCTGGAGAGCGAGCTGTTCGGCCATAAGCGGGGTGCGTTTACCGGCGCAGTTGCGGAGAAGAAGGGGTTGTTCGAGGTGGCGGACGGCGGGACGATCTTTCTGGACGAGATCGGTGATATTACACCCAAGTTGCAGGCAGAGCTGCTGCGCCTGCTGGACCTGGGGGAGGTGCGCCCCGTGGGCGGGACCGTTGCCAAAAAAGTGGATGTGCGCCTGATCGCCGCCACCAACAAGGACCTGGAGCAGGGGGTGCAGGAGGGATGGTTCAGGGAGGATCTCTACTACCGTCTGAACGTGTTCAACATCCACCTGCCGCCCCTGCGCGATCGGGTGGCGTCCATTCCGGCCCTTGCCCAGCATTTTCTGGAAAAGGCGCGTACCAAGCTGAACAAGAGCATCAACGGCATCGAAGAGCGCGCGGTCAAGGCCATGCAGCACTACCCATGGCCGGGCAATATCCGGGAGATGCAGAATATCATCGAGCGTTCGGCAGTGCTGGCAAAGGACGGGGTCATCAGGCTGGAGAACCTCCCCACCATATTCACCAATACCTATGAACGCTGTGCCGATGACGAGGTCAGCCGCCGCCGGTCATCGTTCAAGGCTGAGCGCGAACTGCACGTGGGGCGGACGGAAAAAAACCTGATTGCACGCTACCTGGAAGAAACCGGCGGCAATGTGGCCAAGGCCGCCCGTCTGGCCAACATCCCCCGTCGCTCCTTTTATCGCCTTCTTACCAAGCATGGCATTGAGGTGGTGCGCGCCGGTCGCGGATGAGGGGACGGCCATGTGCGCTCACGGCTCAAAATAGTGTATACTTTTGACCAGAAGTGTGCCAGTTTATGCACATATTTTGTGGTGGTCTAAATGGATTTTTTTGATCCAGTTGCTCAACATATTGTTTTTGCAGCATTAAAAATTATTTTGGCCTGTTGGCACGAAAATGGCTAGTGTATACGGTATCAATCATGTTCACCAATGAACAGACAGACCACCATACACAAAGACAGGGAGGAAACAACAATGGGCAGAATGAGAGAAAATCCGCGTTACAACGTAATTTCCATGAGGATCAGCGACGAGGAACGCGAGCATCTGGAAAATATCATGCAGAAGACCCACAAGAGCATCTCCGACATCATGCGTGAGGCCATGGACCACTTCGCGGCCACCTATGAGCTGGAGTTGCAGCACAAGGCTGCCTAGTTTTCGGGGCCATACCGTTGAACGCAAAAAGGCGAGGGACATTCCCTCGCCTTTTTGCGTTTCATATGTCAACCCGTTTCAGTTGATCAGGATTTCGAACTGCTCCTGGTGGAAACCGGGCTTGGCCCGTACGGTGATGCGCTTCTTGAACCGTTTTTCCAGCTCCTCCAGCCCGCGCCGCTCCTCGTCGTAGAGCAGGTCGGCCACTTGGGGGTGCACCGACACCATTGCCTTGGTGCCGCGTATGTCCAGCATCTCGCGGCGCAATTCGCGGAATATCTCGTGGCAGACGCTGGTCTTTGATTTGATGTACCCTCGCCCCTCGCAGTAGGGGCACGGCTCGCACATCATGCGGCCGATGCTCTCCCGCACCCGCTTGCGGGTCATCTCCACCAGCCCAAGCTCCGAGATCTTCAGGATGTTGGTCTTGGACTTGTCGCTCTTCAGGGCTTCCTCCAGGGCGGCAAAGACCTTGTCCCGGTTGACCTCCTTCTCCATATCGATGAAGTCGATGATGATGATGCCGCCGATGTTGCGCAGGCGCAACTGGTAGGCGATCTCCTTGACCGCTTCCAGGTTGGTCTTGAGGATGGTGTCCTCCAGGTTGTGCTTGCCCACGAAGCGGCCAGTGTTGACGTCGATGGCGGTCAGGGCCTCGGTCTGCTCGATGATGATGTAGCCGCCCGATTTGAGCCAGACCTTGCGCCCCAGGGCGCGGCTGATTTCCACCTCAAGGCCGAAGTGGTCGAAGATCGGCTCCTCCTCGTCGTACAGTTCGATGGAGCACTTCATCTTGGGCATGAAGGTGGAGATGAACTGCACGATGCGGTCGTGGTCGGGCTTGGAGTCCACCACAATCTTGTCCACCTGTTCGGTGACGATGTCGCGCACCACCTTCTGGACCACATCCAGGTCCGAGTGGATCAGCGAGGGGGCCGCAGCCTTGTCCTTGCGCTTGGCGATCTCGCCCCACAGGGTGGAAAGGTACTGCATGTCGGACAGCAGGTCCTCCTCGCTCTTCCCCTCGGAGACCGTCCTGACGATGTAGCCGGAGCCGGCCTGCTTGAGGTGCTCGACGCATTCACGCAGGCGCTCGCGCTCCGCCTCGTCCTCGATGCGGCGGGATATGCCGATGTGGTCGACGGTGGGCATGTAGACCAGGTGGCGCCCCGGCAGGGAGATGTGGGAGGTGATGCGTGCACCCTTGGTGCCGATCGGCTCCTTGGAGACCTGCACCAGCAGTTCCTGTCCCTCCTGGAGCAGGTCCTCGATGGGGGGGAGCGGCCGGAAATCCGGATGCCCCTCGCCCGGCTGGTCGCCGTTGACCACATGGTCCTTCTTGGCGTCGTCCAGCAGCGACTCGTACTCCTCGATGGCGTCGAACACGTCCGCCACATACAGAAAGGCGGCCTTTTCCATGCCGATGTCCACGAATGCCGCCTGCATGCCGGGCAACACCCGGATGACCCGGCCCTTGTAGATATTGCCGACAATCCCCTTTTCCCGGGTCCGCTCGATGTACAGCTCTGCGATGGTGCCGTTCTCGATCAGCGCGATGCGCGTCTCGTGGGAAGCGGCATTGATTACCAGTTCAGCGCCCATAATGACAACCTCTGTATCAAGAAATGAAAAGAATCTAGTCTAAGAATACGGTTTCCAGCTTTTCCACCCGGATCTCATCCGCTTGCAGGGCGGGGTTAGCGGTGATCGCCCGGGCGAACTCGACCGGCTTGCCCCTGCCGGCCACCAGCTCCAGCGAGCCGCCGCGGGCATTGAGCGATACGGTCTCGCCCCGCAGGTCAATGTTCTGGACCGCCCCTTTCTTGGTGCGTTGGATGACAAAGCTCGGGTGTGCCAGAAATTGCACACATTGCTCGGCCAGCTGTGCAGCACAGGAATCATCGAAGGTTATGCGGTAGCGGGTCTTGTCGATCAGGGTGGAGAGCGACGGCGACTTCACGCTGATCAGTTCCGCCTCCAGGATGCGCAAGCCCTCGGGCAGCGCGCCGTTGAGGCGTTCGCGGATCTCGTCGGCCGGCATGCCCGCCGCAATGAACATATCCATGTATTCGGCCGTGGACTCCACGCCGACCGAAGTGGCCGTGGCAAAGGAAAAGCGGGGGTGGGGGTGGAACCCCTGGGAGAAGAGGATCGGCACACCGCCTCTGCTCACGGCGCGGGTGAAGACCGTTATTAGTTCCAGATGGCTGAGGAAGCGCATGCTGCCGGTCTTGGCAAAACGCAGACGGACGCGGGCGGCTTCCTCCGATGGGGGCGGCAGCGCCTGGCGATCCGGCAGGGACGCGGGTGGGGAGAGGCGCGTCGTGACCGCCTTGAAGTCGCAGACGCCGCAGGCGGTGCAGCGGCCGTGCCGGCAATCCACGGTGGCGGCTTCGCTGAGGGCCAGTTCCCGCTCCTTGAGCAGAAACTCCCGCGATACGCCGCTGTCCAGATGGTCCCAGGGCAGGATCTCGTCCAGGCTGCGTTGCCTCAGGTACCATTCCGGCTGTATGCCGCATTCCGCAAAGGCCTGGTGCCAGCGTTCCGCCCGGAAGTGGTCGCCCCAGCCGTCAAAGCGGCAGCCCAGCTCCACGGCGCGCACCAGGACCTGTGCCAAGCGGCGGTCCCCCCGGGCAAAGACCCCCTCCATGAAGGAGAGCGGGGCATCGTGCCACTTGAAGTTGAGCTTGCGTTTTTTGAGATTGACGTGCAACTGATACTGCCGCTCCCGGATCTCGTCCACGGCGATTTGCGGCTCCCACTGGAAGGGGGTGTGGGCCTTGGGGACAAAGGTGCTGACCGCCACATTGACCTCGCCGGAAAGGCCCGACCCCTTGGCCTGATCCTTGACCCTGCGGGCCAGTTCGGCGATCTGGAGCACGTCATCCGGGGTCTCGCCGGGCAGTCCGATCATGAAGTAGAGTTTGATCAGGCGCCAGCCGGCATGGTAGACATTGGCGGCCGTCTCCAGCAGGTCGGACTCGGCGATCCCTTTGTTGATCACCTTGCGCATCCGCTCGCTCCCTGCCTCGGGCGCCAGGGTAAACCCGGTCTTGCGCACCTTTCTGATCTCGTCGATCAGCCCTTCGGTGAGGGTGCCGACGCGCAGGGAGGGCAACGATACGGCGATGCGGTCGTTGGCGTAGCGGGCCATCAGCTCGGTCAACAGCGGCGCGATGCAGGAATAGTCGCCGCTGGAAAGGG
>DATBXI010000237.1:0-5411 GCA_036514355.1 Desulfuromonadaceae bacterium | reverse complement strand
AGGGCGGTCCTGAACAGCCGCCGCACCTCCGGCGGAACCCCGGCAACCCCTTTCAGGCTGCCCCGCCTGAGGACCGTCCGCATCAGTTCCTCCGAATAGAACCCCCGTTCCCTGGCCATTTTCAGGAAATAGGCGTTGATCTCCTCCAGTTCCGTATCCAGCACCAGCCGTTTGTAGGCCAGGGCAAAATACGGCTCGATGCCGCTGGAGCAGTCGGCAATGGCGGCCAGGGTCCCGGTGGGCGCGATGGTCGTGGTGGTGGCGTTCCTGACCCGCGGCATCCCCGGCCCGTCGTACAGGGAACCGCTGAAGTTGGGGAAGACCCCGCGTTGCTCGGCCAGGCGGGCCGAAGCCAGGTGCGACTGTTCGCTGATGAAGCGCATCACGCGGCGGGCCAGGTCAAACGCGTGCCTGTGATTGTAGGGGATGCCGAGCAGGACCAGCAGATCGGCCCACCCCATGACGCCGAGGCCGATCTTGCGGTTTCCCTTGTGCATGGCCTCGACGGCCGGCAAGGGGTAGATATTGGCATCGATGGTGTCATCCAGGAAGCGCACTGCCAGGGCCACGTCGTTCCCCAGGCTGGGGTAGTCCAGCTCCCCGTTTCGCACGTATTTCCCAAGGTTCAGCGAACCGAGCACGCACGCCTCGTACGGGAGCAGCGGCTGCTCTCCGCAGGGGTTGGTGCTCTCGAATGTGCCCACGTGCGGGGTGGGATTGGCCCGGTTGATGCGGTCCATGAAGATGATCCCCGGATCGCCCGTTTCCCAGGCGCTCGCCACGATCTCGTCGAACACCTCCCGTGCCCGCATGCTTCCGCATGCCGTTCCCGAGCGGGGATTGATCAGGCTGTAGGTACCGTCCTGCTGCAGGGTCTCCATGAAGGCGTCGGTCACCGCCACCGAGATGTTGAAATTGGCCAATTCCCGGGCGTTCCGCTTGATGCGGATGAACTCCAGGATGTCCGGGTGGTCGATGGCCAGTATCCCCATATTGGCTCCGCGCCGCGCCCCGCCCTGCTTTATGACGTCGGTGGCGGTATTGTAAATCTGCATGAACGAGACCGGACCGCTTGCGATCCCGCCGGTGGAGCGGACGATGTCGGCCCGCGGGCGCAGGCGCGAGAAGGAGAAGCCGGTGCCGCCGCCGCTTTGCAGGATCAGTGCCGCGTTCGTGAGGGTGTCGAAGATGCTCCGCATGGAATCCTCCACCGGGAGGACGAAGCAGGCAGCCAGTTGCCCCTCGGGCTTTCCGGCGTTCATGATGGTCGGCGAGTTGGGGAGGAAGCGCAGCGAGGTGAGCAGTTCGAAAAAGCGCTCCTCCCACAGGGCGGGCTTTTCGCCGTAGAGCCGCTCCACCGCGGCAATAGAGCGGGCAATGCGGCCGAACATCTCGCGGGGCGATTCCACGACCCGCCCCTGGTCGTCCTTGAGCAGGTAGCGGGCCGTCAGGACCGTCATGGCGTTCTTCGAGAGCTCCATGTCCCTCACCCGAGCCGGGCTTCCACCGCCTTCCAGTCAATGGCCTTGAAAAAGGCCTCGATGTAGTCGGCCCGCTTCAGCCCGTAATCCAGCATGAAGGCGTGCTCGAACACGTCCATGATCAGGAGCGGCGTGCAGCCGGAGGGGTGGGCCACGTCGTGTTCGTTGATCCAGAAATTGATGAGGCGGCCCGCGGCCGGGTCCAGGTACAGCCCCACCCACCCTATGCCGCGCATGGCGCCGGTGGCCCTGAAGTCCGTTTCCCACGTCCCCACGCTGCCGAACGACTCGGCCATCTTTCCGGCCAGTTTGCCCCCCGCATCCAGCGCTGCCGTGCCCCCCAGGTTCTCGAAGTAGATCTCGTGGAGCCGCATGCCGTTGAACTCCCACCCCAGGCGGCGCTTCATCTCGGCGAACTCGGGGGTGGCCGCCTTGCCCTCCTTGACCAGCACTTCCAGGGTCTCCAGCAGCTTGTTGGTGTTGGCGACATACCCCTGGTAGAGGGTGAAGTGGTTTTTCAGGAGCGTTTCACTGAACCCCGCCATGCCGATCAGTCGTGCGTAATCCTTTGCCGCGTACGTCATGTCCCGGTCCTCCTTTCGTTATCCGGCACTGCCCTTTGGATGGGAAGGCAATGCGGCGTTGTGTGCGCAGCCTCTTCCACCCCCTCAAACCCCACCGGGGTAAAACAGCAGGTTGGGGCCGCAGCGCGCCGTGCCCCTGTCGTCCATCAGCATATCCAGCGTCAGGGTGGCCAGGTCGTCGGCCGTCGCCTCCATCAGGCCGTCCTTCTCCAGGTACAGCAGTTTCAGGTAGGTGCCGCAGTCGGCGCAGCACTCCGCCTTGACCGTGCCGTTCGATCCTTTAAGGATGTAGTAGTCGATCCCGCCGGTGGATGCACAACTGCTGCACGTGATCCGCACCATGTGCCATTGCGTGCAGCAGAGGGAGCAGCAGAGGTAGCGCAACCCCTGTTCCGCACCGCTGCCCTGCACGATCCCCACGTTCGGGCATGACCCGCACACCGGGCACACCCCGGCCTCGTGCAGCCGGCCGAACGCCCGGTCCCCCAGGGCCAACGCCGTGTGCACCCAATAGACCTGCAAGGCGGCGGCCACGAACGGCAACTCCCGGGAAGGTACAGGGGCCAGGTCACCCGCCAGGATCAGGTCCGCCCGCTCCTCCAGCCCGCTCGCGCCGCACTGGAGCAGGCCGCTGACGGCCTCCCGCGCGGCCGTCGGCAGCGCGGCGTCACCCATCTGCCGCAGGATCATGGCGAGTCCCTCCCGCCAGGCCGGGTACCGGCGCCGGGACCGGGCATCCAGGATCGGCATGCCGTGCCCGCGGCAGAGCGCCTGCTCCGCGGCATCGGGCAGTGGCACGTCGGGAAACCGCGTCAGGGCCGCCTGCTGGCTATCGCCGAGCAGGGCCAGAAAGGCCAGGTACTCACCCAGGGGATGACCAGCGGACAGGTGCCGCAGGCGCTCGGAGCGGGCCGCGAACAGGTCCCGGCCGGGAAGGCGGAGAAAACGGATCTCGGCAGGCGGGGCTGCCATCTGGCCCGACTCGATGATGCGGGTTTCCGTGGTCATTTGTCCCCTCCGGTCATCTCCCGGTACCATGCCGGGTGGTGCTGTTTCGCCCAGGCGCGCCTGACGCGGCCGTACAGCATGGCACCCAGGCTCTCCCTGGTCCAGATGGCCAGGTAGATGTGCCCCATGATCAGGGCGATCATCACGACCCCGGCCGCTGCGTGCACCACGGCGGAGAAGCGGACGACCGCAACCGGGAACAGGAACGCAAAGTAGGCGCGCCAGACCACTATGCCGGACAGGATGAGCAGCACCATGCAGGTCACCAGCGACCAGAACATCAGTTTCTGGCCGCCGTTCAGCTTGCCCGCCTCCGGCATGTTCCGGTCGTCGCCCTTGGCCATCTCGCTGGCATGGGCCAGCCATTCCCAGTCCACCGGCGTCATGGCGCTCAGTTTCCGGAACCGGCCATACATGCCGCCGAAGGCGAAGATCATCCCTATCCCGAAGAAGGGGTGGAGGATACGGGCCCAGGTGCCCCCGCCGAACAGCTGGCTCAGGGGAAAGTACAGGGGCTGGAAGAACACCAGCCCGGACAGCGCCATGAGAAAGAAGATCAGGGCGACGAGCCAGTGGTTGACCCGCTCCGAAGCCGTAAAACGGGGCAACGTATCAGGATCTGGTTTCATCTTCGACCTCCTTCTCGCTCTCCGCCGAGACCTCGTTGGGACCCGTGGTCACGTAGTGGAAAAAAGCGCCCACGCCGATGGCGGCGAGCCCCAGGGAGGCCAGCGGCTTGGCCGCGCCCTTCCAGAGCTCGACCATGGGGCCGATGGTCGGGTCACTGGGGAGGCCGCTGTACAGTTCCGGCCGGTCTGCGTGGTGCAGCACGTACATCACGTGGGTGCCGTCCACCCCCTGCGGATCATAGAGCCCGGCCTTGGCAAAGCCCCGTTCCCTGAGGTCCGCGATGCGCCCTTCTGCGTGGTGGATCATCGCTTCCTTGGAGCCGAAAACGATGGCGCCGGTGGGACAGGTCTTGACGCAGGCCGGCTCCAGCCCCACCGCCACCCGGTCGGAGCAGAGGGTGCACTTGTAGACCTTGCTGTCCTTCTGCGACAGGCGGGGGATGTTGAACGGGCAGCCGGTGATGCAGTAGCCGCAGCCGATGCAGTTCTCCTCGTGGAAATCCACGATGCCGTTGCTGTACTGCACGATGGCCCCCGGCGCCGGGCACGCCTTGAGGCAGCCCGGATTGCCGCAGTGCATGCAGCCGTCCTTGCGGATCAGCCATTCCAGGCCCCGATCGGTTTCCACCTCGCTGTAGCGCATCACGGTCCAGGAGTCCGCAGTGAGGTCCGCCGGGTTGTCGAGCACGCCGTGGTTGTGGCCTACGGCGTCGCGGGTGTCGTTCCACTCCATGCACGCCACCTGGCAGGCCTTGCAGCCGATGCATTTGGTGACGTCGATGAGCTTGGCCACCTCCATGGTCCGGCGCTGGCCCGGCGGCGGAGTGGTGGTGGCGGAACGGCGGGTGATGTCCAATGATTGGAGTGCCATGGTCCTTCTCCTATATCTTCTTCCCCCTCCCCTTGTGGGAGGGGGCCAGGGGGAGGGGGAATGTGCCATGTCTACGCAGTTGGCAGCTTCACCCTCCCCTCAATCCCCTCCCATCAAGGGAGGGGAAGATATGAATAGCTAAACCTTCTCAATATTCACCAAGAATGACTTGAACTCCGGGGTCTGGGTATTCGCGTCCCCCACGAACGGGGTCAGGGTGTTGGCCAGGTAGCCGCTCCGGGCGACCCCCTTGAATCCCCAGTGGAACGGGATGCCCACGTGGTGGACGACCTTGCCGTTGACCAGGAGCGGCCGTATCCGTTTGGTCACCACCGCCTTTGCCTTGATGAAGCCCCGCTTGGACCACACCTTGACCCAGTCCCCGGCCCTGATCCCCTTCTCCTTTGCCAGTTCCTCGCCGATCTCCACGAACTGCTCCGGCTGCAGGATGGCAGACAGCCTGGTGTGCTTGGTCCAGAAGTGGAAGTGCTCGGTGAGGCGGTAGGTGGTGGCGGCGTGGGGAAACTCCTTTCCCGTGCCAAAGGCCGCCCAGTCATCCTTGAACACCCGGGCCGCCGGGTTGCTGATCACCTTGGGATGCAGCGGGTTGGTGTCGATGGGGGTCTCGAACGGTTCGTAGTGCTCGGGGAACGGCCCTTCCGCCATCTTGTCCAGGGCGAACAGCCGCCCCACCCCTTCGGGCTGCATGATGAAGGGGTTCATCCCCTCGCCGGGGGGGGAGTCGATCTTGAAGTCCGGCACGTCCGCTCCGGTCCACTTTTCGCCGTCCCACCAGATCACCCGGCGGTTCGGGTCCCACGGCCGGCCGGCCGGGTCG
>DATBXI010000236.1:0-7365 GCA_036514355.1 Desulfuromonadaceae bacterium | reverse complement strand
CCTATATCGGTTCCCTGATCGGGCGTCGGAAGGGGCATGGTCTGGTGCGGGCATTGTTTCTGATACTGGGAGGCGTGCTGGGAATGAAGCTGGTGCTGGGGTGGTGATCCTGGTATCGATAATTTGAAGGAATGCTGGGTTTGGCATCGAAAATATGAATTGGACTCTGCCGGGAGAATGCAGCATTATCCCTCTCCGGTTGTGGCGGGGAAGCACGTCTTCCCGTTGCGCCGCACTTTCCTGGAGGAGATCAATTCAATGCTGAAACAGGTCATTGCCGTCGTGCTCGTCGTCCTGGTCGCCACCGCCGCCTCTGCGGGCGGCTACCGGTACGTGAGCGCCGAGAAGTTCAAGGAGTGGCAGGAAAACGGGAAAAAGACGGTCATCGTGGATATTCAGGTCCCGGTCGGGTTTGAGAAGCGCCACTTCAAGGGGGCTATCGAGACCAACGCCTTTCCGGCCAAGAGCGAAGAGGAACGCAAAAGGCTCGACACGGTCCTGGAGCGGATCAGGTCCACGCAAGACGATGTGGTCATTGTCTGTCCCCGCGGTGGAGGCGGCGCGAAGAACACCTACGACTACCTGAAGGAGAAAGGGGTCGAGGAGAAGCGGCTCTTCATTCTGGAGAAGGGGATGGATGGGTGGCCGTACGGCGAGATGTGCGTCAGCGGGCGGTGAGCTGGTTCAGCTTCTCTGCCACGTTGGATGAAAAAGGGGCCAGGTTGCTTTGAGGAAAAGCGATCCGGCCCCTTTTATTTTGTCTGATGTATAGAGACTATCAGGGCAGAAACCGGCTGAACACCCGGTTGGAGAGGAGCATGCCGCGCCGGGTCAGGCAGACCTTCTCTCCATCAGTCTTCAGCAATCCCTGGAGGGAGAGCTCCCTGAACAACGTGCCGTAGAGCTCCTTCGGCGAAACCCCGAACTCCCGTTCAAACAAGTCGAGCGCTACGCCGTCTGCCATGCGCAGGCCGAGGAACATGGCCTCGGCCATGGCGTCCTCACGCGAGAGGTGTGTGACATCCCGGCGAGGCAACTCTCCCCGTTGCACGGCGGCGCTGTACTCGTCAAGATCGGCCACGTTGCCGAACCTGGTGCCGTAGGCCGTATCCCGCAGGAAGGAATGGGCACCGGCCCCCAGGCCCAGGTAGCCGTCCCGCTGCCAGTAGCCGCTGTTGTGGCGCGAGCGGCGGCCGGACAGGGTGTAATTGGCGATCTCGTAATGCTCGTAGCCGTGCGCGGTGAGCAGGTCGTGGGTCACTTCGAACATGTCGGCGGCCAGGTCGCTGTCGGGCAGCAGCGGGTCGTCAACATGGCGCTCCGCAAAGGGAGTGCCTTCCTCCAGGGTCAGGCCGTAGACGGAGAGGTGTTCCGGGGCCAGCAGCAGCGCCTGCTCCAGGTCGTTGCGCCACATCGCCATGGTTTGTCCCGGAAGGGCGTGGATCAGGTCGATGCCGATGTTGGTAAAACCGGCCAGGCGTGCCGCTGTGAAGGCATCCCGCGCCTGGCCGGCCGTGTGGATGCGCCCCAGGGTCGCCAGCAGGCGATCGTCAAAGGACTGGATCCCCAGGGAGAGGCGGTTGATGCCTGCTGCGCGGAACCCGCTTAGTCGCGCTCCGTCAACGGTTCCAGGGTTGGCCTCCAGGGTGATCTCCGCGCCGGCCGACAGGTCAAAGGTTGCCGCGGCCCCGCCAATGAGCCGGGCCGCTGCCTCCGGCTCCAGCAGCGAGGGGGTGCCGCCGCCGAAATAGATCGATTCCAGAGGCTTGGCTGGCATGCCGGCTCCTGCCGCACGGCGCATCTCCGCCAGCAGCAGATCGGCGTATCCGGCCAGACGGCTGTCGGCCTCCTGTGAGACAAAGGCGCAGTAGGGGCATTTACGGCGGCAGAAGGGGATATGCAGGTAGAGTCGGCTGAACATATATGGTTTGCAATTTTAGACGGAATGGGTACAATGTGTCCACCACTAAACCGTCCAAGGAGATGCGTTATGATACGAGCAGTTGCGATGATCGCGGCGTTTGTCGCGGTGGCGCTGGTAACGGTGGCTGCCCAGGGTGCCATGAGGGGAGAGCAGATCTTCAAGGAAAAATGCGCCATGTGCCACGTGGTCAAGGGACAGGGGGGCAAGATCGGGCCCGAGCTGACCAAGATTGCCGCAAAGATGAAGGAAAAGGAGATCAGGGCGCAGCTGGACAACCCCAGGAAGGCCAACCCGGCCAGCACCATGCCCTCGTTCAAGACCTTGCCCAAGGCAGACATGGATGCCCTGGTCGGATATCTGAAGACACTCAAGTAACGGTCTAGCGACCTTGGGGCCTGCCACACGGCGGGCCTTTTTCATCTGCAGCGGTGATTGCATGCGACTGAAAGACGAACAAATCAAGCGCCTGGCCGAGAAGGTCTGCAACGACTTGGTGGCGGAGGGGCTGATCACGCCGCGGCGTGAGCGGGGCGCGGTGGTGGAGGGGATCGCCGCAGCCATTGCCCACGACTTCGGCCGTGAGCAGACCCTGGAGCGTGATGCCGAACGGCTGCTGGACGAGACCATCGCCGCCATGGGGCGTGGCGCCGCCGACATCGACCGCCGCAAGATGCTGCGCATGATCAAGGAAAAACTGGCCAAGGAACGGAAGATCGTTCTGTAACTTGAAGCGGTCAAATTTGCCACGGAGACACAGAGGCACGGAGAAAGGCGGAGAGGGGAAAAGCCAAAAGGCGTTACGGATTTAACCCGAATGTTTTTGCTTAGTGGTTTTCTCCTGTTTTTCCTCTGAGTCTCTGTGTCTCTGTGGCAAGAATAAGAAGGTACCTAAACTCTCATGTCCCTTTCCGAAGACCGCATATCCCACATGGCCCATGAGATCATGGAGCGCCTCTGGCGCGACGACTTGGCCGACATTGCCGATGAAGGGCGCGCGCTGGCCCGGGTCAAGCAGTCATTGACGGCGTTCTTCAGCGTGGCCGAGGAGATCGACGCGGCGGTGCGCGACAAGCTCAGGAACAGGGCGCCGGGAAGCCGCGACTGGGAGATCCTCTACCAGAAGTTCTATCAGGAGGAACTGGCCCGGCGAAAGTGCTGAGCTGCCATTGGCATGAATGATGAACGTGGATCAATGCTTGACCCCGAACTGACCGGGCAGCTCAAACGGGTGCTGACCTCGCTGGAGCTGCTCCTGCCCCGGCCGATCCCGGCCATCGACTGGAGGGTCACCACCGCCGCCAACTGGCGCCGGCACTCCTTTGCCGGTTACCTGGAACCACTGGAGGCGGTGGAACGGATCAGCCTCGACGATCTGCTGGGTATCGACGAGCAGAAACGGGTGGTGGAGGAAAATACCCGCCAGTTCCTGGCCGGTCTGCCGGCCAACAACTGCCTGCTGTGGGGAACCCGGGGGACGGGCAAGTCGTCGCTGGTGCGGGCCATGCTCAACCGGTACGCCGACCGGGGGCTGCGGGTGATCCAGGTGGACAAGGACGACCTGGTGCACCTGCCGGACATCGTGGATACCATCAAGCGGGAGCCCTACCGCTACATCGTCTTTTCCGACGATGTTTCCTTCGAGGTGGGTGATTCCAGCTACAAGATGCTGAAAAGCGCCCTGGATGGTTCGGTCTACGCCCCGCCGGAGAACGCCCTGATCTACGTGACCTCCAACCGCCGCCATCTGCTGCCCGAGTATGAAGCCGACAACCGCGGTGCCATGCTGGTTAACAACGAGATCCACCACGGCGAAGCGGTGGAGGAGAAGATCTCCCTGTCGGGGCGCTTCGGGTTGTGGGTCGGTTTTCATCCCTTCAGCCAGGACCAGTACCTGGAGGTGGCGCGGCAGTGGGTGGACAAGTTGTGCAGCCGTATGGATGCGGAAGTGGCGTGGGGCGCGGAAGAGCGGCAGGCGGCCATCCTCTGGTCTCAGCAGAAGGGTGACGCCAGCGGCCGCATTGCCTGCCAGTTCGCCACCCACTGGGTGGGAAGCCGGCTTCTGGCGGGGAAGGCGTAAAGGCAACGCCAAGCTGTAAGCTGTTGTTTGCAGAACTATTACCGATGGGCCATGGGCGGGCGCTCATGGCCTTTTTTCACGAAAGGCAGGTCAATGTTCCAACGTTTTCGCACCATTGTTCTGACAGGCACGATTCTGATCGCCCTTTTCGCGTCTTCCGCCCCTGCCGATGATCTTCTGCCCGGCGCGGCGGCCCGGTTCAGGGAGAAAGAGTACGGCGAGGCCTACAGTCTGGCGCAAAAGGCGGCCGATACGCCCCAGCGCACCTTTCTCCTGGGAGTGGCAGCCCTGCGCCTGGGAAAGCCGGACGATGCGGCCGGGTTGCTGGCTGATGCGGAGCGGAAGCTGCCGCTGGTGGGGGATTATGCCGCACTGTACCAGGCCGAGGCGCTGCTGAAGGGCAAACGATACGTCGAGGCGGCCGCCAAGGCCTACTCCATCCCCAAGACCTACCCCGCCTCCCAACTGGTGCGGCGTTCGGAAAAACTCATGGCCGACATCTACTTCGAGGCCGCCGACTACAAGGGCGCACTCAAGCTCTATATGGCGTTCATCGAACGGTATGCATCGGGCGGCGATTCCGTTGACGCGCTGTTCCAGTCGGCCCGCTGCCGGGAGGAAACGGGCGACAAGAGCGGCGCGGTCCAAGCCTACCGCACCATTTGGCTGAACAACCCCGCCGCCCCCCAGGCGAAGCGGGCGCAGGAACGTCTCAGGGAGCTGGAGAAGGCCGGCATCAAGGCCGCTGCGTACACTCCGGATGAATTGTTGCAACGGTCCACGGCGCTGTACGCCCAGAACGAGTTCACCCAGTCGTTGCAGACCCTCCAGTCGATTCCGCTGGATGGCCGGTCCGATGCCTTTGTCGCCAGGGTGGACCTGCGCACCGGCTTGAACCGCTACCGCCAGCGCAACTATAAGCAGGCGGAGAAGAGCCTGGCCAAAGCCGCTGCCTGCACGGTGCCGGCTATCCGCTCCGAGGCGCGTTTCTGGCTGGCAAAGACCCTTGAGCGCCAGGAACAGTATGAACGGGCGTTCGCCCTGTACATGGAGCTGGCTAACGAAGGGAAGCGGCAGGAGTTTGCCGACGATGCCCTGATGGAGGCGGCCGGGCTGCGCAAGAGCCTGGGGAGTTTCGCCGAATCGGTGCGCATCTGCGACCTGGTCGTCAAGAGCTACCCCGGCTCCCGGTTTGCTGGCCGCGCCGCCTGGGAAGCAGCCTGGTGCCGCTATCTGGGGGGCGACTACGTCCATGCGGCCGAGGCCTTCAAGGGATTGCTGAAGGATGAAGCGACCCGGGAGAAGGCGCTCTACTGGCTGGCACGTTCCCTGGAGAACGCCGGTACCCCTGATGCCGCTAGCTGGTACCGCATACTCCTGGAGGAGTATCCCGCCGGGTTCTATGCCGCTTGGTACCGTGAGCAGCGGGGGATCAAGGATATGCGCGAGGCGCTGGGGCGGCGCAACGCCCTGACCGAACTGCCGCTGGCGACCGGTTTCGAAAAACCGCGTTTGCTGGCTTCAGTGGGGATGATCGACGAGGCCCGCAGCGAATTGGCCGCGGCCCGCAAGAAAATGGGGGACAAGGGGGCGATGTTTCCCGTATTGGCACGGCTGTACCTGGAGATCGGGGATTACGGTTCGGCCATCACGCTGTTCCTGCAGAACCGGCCGGTAAAATGGGACAGCGCCAGCCTGCCGCTCTGGGCGGCCGGCTACCCCCAGGCCTACACCGGTCCGGTGAGCCAGTACGCTGCGGCCAATGAGCTGTCCGAGGCGCTGGTCTACGCCCTGATCCGTGCCGAGAGCGGCTTTTCCCCCGCTGTCAGGTCCCATGCCGGCGCCATCGGCCTG
This sequence comes from Desulfuromonadaceae bacterium, assembly GCA_036514355.1. Classification (GTDB taxonomy): domain Bacteria; phylum Desulfobacterota; class Desulfuromonadia; order Geobacterales; family Pseudopelobacteraceae; genus JACPFJ01. The sequence continues at coordinate 1,510 of DATBXI010000236.1, read as the reverse complement.
ATGCAGCTTATGCCCGCCACCGCCAAGGCAACCATTCGGGAGAACGGCGACTTCAACCCGTTGCGGCTCACGGCGCCGGAGTTCAATATCAAGGTGGGTACCCGCCATCTGCGGGATCTGCTCAAGGGGTACGACGGCGATACGGTCTACGCCATTGCCGCCTACAATGCGGGCGCAGCAGCGGTAGAGCGTTGGCGGAAGAACATGAAGGGGCTGAAAAAGGACGAATTCATCGAAAGTATTCCCTACCAGGAGACGCGGGACTACGTGAAGAAGGTCTACGCATCCGCCGCCACGTACCGCCAGTTGTACGGGTTGCGGTGACGGCTACTTGTTGCCCCCGCTCGTCAATCCTTCCAAGGTGAAGTTGACGTGGAACGAGGTGTTGCCGGGCCGCTCGTTGAGTGCGAAGTTGATGCTCCAGCACTTTTGCCGGTATCCAACGGTGTAGACCGATTCAAGGAACCCCGGGCGGTCGAAGGAGTACCGGGTGGCGTACCCGAAGGTCCAGGGGATGAGCAGTTTGGTGGTCAGGTGCCCCTCCAGGTATTCCACTTCGCTGCGCGACAGGCGGTAGCTGACTCCGGCGGTGTTGCCGTGGGTATCGTCGTACTCCGCACCCGGGTCCACGCTGGAAATGCGGCTGTCATAGACGTTGTACCGCGCATCCAGAGTAAACTTGAGCAGGGGATGCAGCCTGGTGTTGGACTCCAGGATCAGGTCGCTCCAGGGGCGGTTGGCATCGACCATGGTCAGCAGGTCGCGGCGCGTGCCCTCGAACGTGTAGCTCTGCGAGAGCTTCAAACGCATCAGATCACGGTATTCGGTCGTTTCCCCGGTCTGGTATTTCCCCCCCAGCAGGCTGGTCAGTGAGTAGGTCACCATGCTCTGCCAGTTGAGCCGGTCGCCGTAATCATAGAAGGGATGCCGCGTCTGGTCCCTGTTCGGCGTATAGGCGTAGGTAACTTCCGGCACCAGTTCATGGCGCAGTTTCTGGAGATGCTCTCCGTTGATGGTGTACACCCGGCTGAGGGAGGTCGAGACGCGTGCCCCGGCCTCCGGCACCATGTCGCCATCGGTTGCCCTTATGCCGCTGTCTGGGGGAATGTCGTGGCTGCTGTAGGCCCGCAGGTGGAGGCCGGCAAAGGCCGAGGCGTTGATGGATTCGGACAGGGTGGGAACCAGGGTCAGGCGGGGGAAGGCGCGGAGGCGTTGCCCGCTGGGGCCGCTGCCTTGATACAGGTTGGCCGCGCCGGCATCCAGGTCGAAGTAGAGCGGAGTGGCGAAAATTCGCTGCCGGACGGCGGCCAGGGTGATCTCGGGCAGCGTCTGCAGGGTGTGGCTGTTGTCGATGGCGTAATAGTCCTGGCTGTTGCGCAGGTCGAGCGTCAGGGCGTAAGTCTGCCAGGTTTTCAGAAAATTGAGGGTGGTATCGTTGGACTGGCGGTTGTATTCGCCGCTCCGTTCCCCGAAGTCGGCCAGGAAGTTCCGGTCGCTGGTCTGGTTGACG
>DATBXI010000235.1:0-9820 GCA_036514355.1 Desulfuromonadaceae bacterium | reverse complement strand
CTGCCCCGAGCGGGCCGAGGGGAACGCCTATGCCCCGCTCCCGGTCAGCCGGGCCATGGCCGACCTGCACCTCCTCGCGGCACGGACCCGCCCCAGCCTGCTCCACCTGCTGGACAACGCCGTCAGTCCGGCGCTCCTGCGGGCCCTGGCGGACGAGCCGATGGGGGTCCCCTGGTACGGCTTTGCCCGGATCGGCCCGGAACTGGCAGACCCGGATTTTTGCCGGGCCCTGCGGCGTTCGGGGTGCGTGATGCTCAAGCTGGGGCTGGAATCCGGGGACCAGGGGGTGCTGGACCGGCTGGAAAAGGGGATCGACCTGACCACTGCGTCGCGGGTGCTCGGGAACCTGCACGCAGCGGGGATCGGCACCTACCTGTACCTGCTGTTCGGCACTCCGGCCGAGACCGAGGCCGCAGCGCGGCGCACGCTGGAGTTCGTGGTCCGGCACCGGGACGCCATCGGCTTCCTGAACCTGGCCCTATTCAACATGCCCGTCAATGCGGGGGAAACGGGCGACTATGCCACCGAACCGTTCTACGACGGAGACCTGTCGCTCTACACCGCTTTCCGCCATCCCCACGGCTGGGGCCGTAAACAGGTACGACATTTTCTGACCCATGAGTTCACGCGCAACCCCGCAGTGGCGACGATCCTGAACAACGACCCGCCCCTGTTCACCTCCAACCATGCCGCGTTCTTCTGTGACGAGGTATAATCACTCATAATAGACGTATTTCCCCCACCCGTTCCCTCCCCCGCTGGGGGAGGGGCACTGAGTTTTCCCCCCGGAGGGGGGAGGAAGGAGGGGGGTACGTCGGGTAATCAATGTATGTATCAGTATCTTAACGGAGTGACCGAAATGATAACCGCCCTCCTGCTCATAGACCTTCAAATCGATTTCCTTGCCGACACCGGGCGCATGCCCGTCGGCAAGGCGAATGCCGAACGGGTCATAACCACGGCCAACCGCCTGATACGGCTGTACGAGGAGCGTGCCTGGCCGATCGTCGTCATCTGCAACCAGTTCAGGAAAACGGACGTCATAGGCAATTTCTTCAGAAACTACGCCGCCATCGAGGGTTCGGAGGGGAGCGCCATGGACCCGCGGATCCATATCCATGACGGGCTCTGCCTTGCCAAGGCCGCGAGCAGCGCGTTCACCAATCCTGATCTGTCGGCGCACCTGAAGCAGCGGGGGGTCGATCATGTGGTCATGTGCGGCGTGTATGCCGAGGGGTGTGTGCGGGCAACAGCTTTGGACGCCCAATGCGCCGGTCTGCGCACCACCCTGATCGTCGACGGTGTGGCATCCAACCGGAACGCCAAGCTCAGGTGGGCGGTTTCGCACATGCAGAAGCGGGGCGTGCGGGTCCTGTCGTGCGAGGAATACCTGGAATCGGATTGCCGCATCGAAACCGCCGGATAATGCATCAAGACGGCAGCAGAGCGGATCACTTCCTGCGGGAACGGTGGGTCTTGCGGGTGAACGTGGGGGCGGGCGGGCGATAGCCGCAGGTACGGGGGAGCCAGCTCAGGGTCTCGACCAGTTCCGGGGTCAGCTTCATGCAGTGGGGGTTAATCTCGAAGCGGCGTTCGAATATCTTGCAGCGGCGGGTCACCACGTCCAGGTAGCGGCAGGAGTCCCCGGTGTAGATGATCCTGCCCCGACTGTCTTCCAGCTTGTCGAGGCAGCAGTTGCCGCACTGCTTGCAGAGGCTGTCCCAGGTGGCGTCGTTGGCGTCATGGATGGCGGTGTCGGTCATGGCCGGTCAGAATCCTTCTGCATCAATCGAAACGGTATCTCCGGTAGGTATCGATACTCTCTTCCAGTACGACCTTGAGGAACCCCAAAAACGGCACCACCAGCAGCATGCCGAGCACGCCGAAGAGGTGCCCCCCCACCAGGATCGCCAGAGCCACCACCATGGGATGCAGGTCCACGTGCTTGCCCACGGCCAGCGGCTGGATCACGAAATCATCCACCAGCTTGAGTACCACGAACGCCAGCGCCACGTAGACGCCGCGGACGATGTCCCCCTGCTCCATCACCACGGCGATCAGGGCGGCCGAGGCGCCGACCAGGGGGCCGACGAACGGGATCAGGTTGGCCAGCCCGGAAAAGATGCCGATAAACACGAAATAGGGCACGTCCAGGGCCCAGAGGGTGGCGGTGGCCAGCACGCCGAAGACCAGGGCGTCGATGAACTGCCCGCGCAGGTAGTTGCCCAGTTGGGTCTCCATCTTGTACAGCAGGTCCAGGGTGAATTCGAAGTAGCGGTTCGGCACCAGGCTGATGAAGTACTTCTTGAACGACCGGGCGTCCTTCAGCAGGAAAAACATGACGAACGGGGTCATGACCAAACCGATGAGCAGGGTGGGGGAATCGTGGATGATGAAGTTCGGAATCCGGTGAACAAGCGCGTTCTTGAATTTGCCCAGCTCCGCGGTCAGGTTGACGGACCCCAGGCCGAAGGATTCGCAGAACCCGCATATCTGTTGTTCCACCCGGGCCAGCGCCTGGGAGGCCGGCGTGCCCCCCCCCGCCTGCAAGGTCTTGAACTGGACCACGGCGATGGGGATGAGGGTGTACCAGAACAGGACCAGGACCAGGGTGATCAGGAGCATGATCAGGGTCGTGGCCGCGCCACGTGAGAGCCCCCGCTGCTCGAACAGCATCACCACCGGGTCAAGGACATAGGCCAGCAGCGCCGCCACGATCACGATCTCGGCGACGCGTCCCACGTAGAGGATGACAAACAGCGCAAACACGGCGGCGAACAGGGCAAGCAGGTGGATCTTGTGGCGTGTCTGCAGGGCCAGCATGGCGCTCACCTCTCCGCGTTGGGGGCGGCCTGCTTCAGGGCATCGAGCTCCATGGAGAGCGCCAACGCCCGTTCGTTCGCCTGACGGAGCCGCTGCCCCACATACCGGGAAACCCGGAGCACAATCTTGACGCCAAGCCGGGAGTCCCGCGCGATGAGCCCGAACAGGTCCGGCTGAAAGAACCCGAACACGCTGCAGTCCGTCTTGGCAACTGCCGTTGCCGAGCGGGGCGATTCATCCAGGAGTGCGACCTCGCCGAAGAAATCCCCGTCCTGCAACTCGAACAGTTCATGGTTCTCCGGTTCGGTAGTGATGGCCACCCTCCCCTGTTGCACGATATACATCCCCATGCCCCGCTCCCCCTGCCGGAAGATCACCTCGCCCCGCATATACTGGCGGTGGTGGAGAATCCGCTCCAGAGCGCCGAGTTCACGCTTGTTCAGATCCTCGAACAGGGGAACGCGGGATAGAAGGCCGATGGTCGAGACATTGTCGGAGGTGTGGTTCGATTTGTAGCCGAAGAGACGGGCCCAAGGTGTGGTCATGTGGAGTATCCCGGGATGAATGGATTTAGGCGTCCTGCAAAACGCCCCATGGCCATAACGGTAAAAACTAGCCCACTATAGCCAAACAACCCAAAAAATCAATGAAATTTAACGGACTCCACAGCGTGGCAGCAGGTCAGAGTTCGATCCTGAATTCCGCACCGTCCGCCGTGTTGCTCACGGTAAGCCTGCCGTTCATGTTCGTTTCTATGATGGTCTTGGACATGAACAGACCGACGCCGGTCCCTTTCTGGGGCCCCTTGGTGGTGAAGTAGGGATCGAATATCTTGCCGATGATATCCTCGTCAATGCCGCCGGCATTGTCCGCCAGGGTAACCACCGACCTGTCGCCTTCCGCGAGGATCCTGATGTGTATCCGGGGGCAGGCAATTCTCCGCTCAAGGAATGCATCCTTCGAGTTCATGAGGATATTGATGAGCACCTGGGAGTATTCATTCCGGTACCCGTGAATGATCGGGTTGTCGAAGGGCTCCACCTCGATCTCGATCTGCCGCCCATCGACAACCACGTCCATGAGCGAAATGGCGTTATCCAGCGCCTCGCAAACCGTAAAGGTCTCCCTCTCCTTGTTCGGGCTGAAGAAGTTTCTGAAATCGTCGATGGTTTGCGACATGTGGTTGATGACCCTCATGGCCTCGGCGGTGCTCTCGGCAAGAAACTCCTTGTCGAATTTGCCCATGTCGTGGAACAGCTGCACCCGCTGGATGGTGAGCCCCAGCACGTTCAACGGCTGGCGCCACTGATGGGCGATATTGCCGATCATCTCCCCCATGGCCGCCTGGCGGCTCTGCTGCATCATGATGCGGTCTTTCTGGCGGTTCTTCCTCTCCAGTTCCTTGAGTTCCGAGATATCGAACATGGTCGATCGGCTCATGAGGTAGTCGCCATGCTGGTCGCGTATGGCCGTGGCGCTCAGTATGACCGGCAGGATCGAGCCGTCCTTGCGAACCAGTTCCTGTTCGATATCCATAACCTGGCCGCATGTCTTGAGCACCGGGAACGTTGCCTGGAAGGTCTGTCGGCCCTGGGGGGTCAGCAGGTCGACAAACTTCATCTTCCTGATGACCTCGTGCCGTGCATAGCCCAGCCACCGGAGTTCCGTGTTATTGATGCGGACAAACACGCCGTCCTTGTCCAGCGAGTGGTAGCCGCAGGGTGCGTTGTCGTAGAGATCGGTCAGTTCCTCGCTCGACTGGAAAAGCCGTTGCTCGGTGCGCTCCCGTTCCACGATCTCCTGCTGCAGCAGCCTGACCATGGTCGCAAGCTCGACGGTACGCTCCGCCACACGCCGTTCCAGCTGTTCGTTTATCACCTGCAACTGGTCCCGCGTCCGGACCAGCTCGCTGTTCTTGCGGATAGCGGCCTCGTAGGTGGAGAGCAGCAGGTCCAGAATCTGGCGTTGGCCGGCGCTTATGGTGTATTCCTGCCCCTCGAAGGTGACCTTCGTCGCCTGGACCGCCTCGGGTTCCCGCGGATACCTGCGGTTGACCAGCAGATGCCCCACGCGGGACAGGAGATATGCTTCATCGTACGGTTTCGTGATGAAGTTGTCCGCACCGCACTCCAGCCCCCGAATGACGTCCCCCAGGTCGGTGAGCGAGGTGAGCAGTATGACCGGAGCAGCGCCGGGGCCATCCAGCTCCTTGATGCGCCGGCTCAGCTCGTAACCGTCCATCTCCGGCATGCAGATGTCGCTGATGACCAGGTCCGGCTTCAGCGTGCCGACCATGGCAAGGGCTTCACCGCCGTTGCCGGCAAGCGCGACCCGATAGAGGTATTTCTCAAGGATGTAGCGCAACTGTTCGGCCTGGGTCCGGCTGTCCTCGACAATAAGGATCAGTTCGCCGTCACTCCCCGCCGCGCACCCCGTATCCGCCATTGTCATGCCCTTCCTGTAAGTTTCGACGTCAAATATCCCGCTATCCTGTCCGGAGAGAGCACGCAGGTGGCGGCAGCGAACCGCATCGCCTCGCCCGGCATGCCGAACACAACGGAACTTGCCTCGTCCTGGGCGATGGTGACCCCCCCGCTCTCCCTGATCAGCCTCAACTCCCGTGCGCCATCGTTCCCCATGCCGGTGAGCAGGATACCGATGGCGCCGCTGCCGAACGCCTGGGCAACGGAGCGAAAGAGCGCGGACACGGAGGGGACTTGGCCGTTTTCCGGCGCGCTGCGGGAAAATGATAGTATACCACCTTCCACCAGCATGTGGCATCCTTCCGGAGCGATGTAGACATGGCCAGGCAACGGGCGCTCCCCCTCGCCCCCCACATGTACCGGCAGGCGCGAGGAGAGGCCGAGCCATTCCGCGAAGCCGTGGATAAAGCCCTGCGCCATATGCTGCACGATCAGCACGGGGGCCGGAAAATCCGCCGGCAGGGCGGACAGGATGGTATTGATGGCAACCGGTCCCCCGGTCGAGGCGCCGATGGCCACTATCCGCGGCACCTCCGGCCTCGGGCCGACTGCCGGAGGAAGCGGCAGCGGAGCCACGCCCCCGGCGGGACGGGCGGGCCAGCGCCTCACCACCCGCACCTCTGCCATCAGTTTCACCCTCTGGATCAGCAGGGCCGCGTCGGCATCATGTTCGGGATGCCCCATCCCTCTGGGCTTCGGCACCGCAACCAGGGCACCGGCCTCCATGGCGCGAAACGACGAGATCACCTCTTCCGGATCCAGATTGCCGCTCACCATGACGATCGGCGTCGGCCGCCTCTCCATGATCCTGCGGGTAGCTTCCAGGCCATCCATAGCAGGCATGAACATGTCCATGGTGATGACGTCTGGCGCCAGGCGGTCCACCGCGCTGATGGCCTCCAGGCCGTCGCTCGCCACTCCCGCCACCGTGAAGGCAGGATCGCTGCGGAAGATCTGTTCCAGCATCAGCCGCACAGTGGGCGAGTCATCCACGATCAATACCCGTATGGTTTCATGCTTCATGGTGGTGCTTCCGGACGTTGTCACACGAGCCTCTTGACCGCGTCCAGCAGGTTGCTCTGGTCAAAGCTGCTCTTCACGATATAGGCGTTCGCCCCGGCCTCCACGCCCCGTTCCCGATCTGCCCGTGAGTCGAGGGACGTCACCAGCACCACCGGCAGGTCGGCAAACTCCCGGGAAGCACGGAGCCTGGTGGTCAGCTCGAAGCCGTTCATGCGCGGCATATCCACGTCCGACACCACCACGTCGATCCCTTCCGTCCGCAGGCGTGTCAGCGCGTCGACCCCGTCGACGGCCGTGGCGGTCCGGTAGCCCGCTGCGTCCAGGATGTTTTTCAGCAGGGTCCGGGCGGTGATCGAATCCTCCACCACCAGCACCGACCTGCGGGGCGCCTCCGGGGTTTCCGGCGCACGCGTGCCGGCGGACGCTGCCACGACGCCGCTCACGGCGGATTTCACCAGGTCGCCGGGATGGAGGATGGCAACCACCCGGCCCGTGCCCAGCACGGTCGCGGCGGCAATGTTGCGCACCCGCCGGAGCTGCGGGCCGAGGCTCTTCACCAGGACCTCCTGCTCATCCAGGACGGCGTCCACGCCAAAGGCGACCCGGCTCGCACCGCTCACGATCACGAGCAGCAGCAGGTGGCCGGCGCCAGCGCCCTCCTCCCTGGCCGGCAGATGCAGCAGGTCCGTCAGGCGCATGTACGCAAGCGGCGTCCCGTCCAGGTCGATGGTTCCCCGGTTTTCCACGGTATTGAGCGCCGTCGCGGCCACCCGCGCCACCCGCTCCACGCCGGCTGCCGGAACGACGAACGTCTGGTCCCCTGCCTCCACCAGGATCCCCCGGCAGGTTGACAGGGTCAGGGGGAGGGTCATCCTGAAGGTCGTTCCCTGCCGCTCCGCGCTCCGTACCGTGACGGTACCCCCCAGTTTTTCCACCTTCTCCCGGACAATGGCCAGGCCGAGCCCCCTCCCGGAGACATCGGTGATCAACGGCGCAGTGGAAACTCCCGAGCTGAAGACCAGTCCCAGCAATGCATCCCGCTCCATCTGCGCCGCCTGTTCCGGGGACAGGGCACCCCGCCGGACGGCGGCCGTGACCAAGGCAGCGCTGTCGATACCCCGGCCGTCGTCGCTAACGGTGATCTCCACCAGGCTCGAGTCCTTGAGGCTGACCGCAACGGAGATCCGGCCGGCCCCGGCCTTGTTGCGGCGTTTGCGTTCCTCGGCCCGTTCTATGCCATGGTCGATGCAGTTGCGCACCAGATGGATCAGGGGGTCTTTCATCTCCTCCAGGATCCGCTTGTCCACCTCCACGGCTTCCCCGGCAATGAGCAGGTCCGCCTCCTTGCCCCCCTCCCGCGCCATGTTCCGCACCATCGTGGGCAGGATACCCAGCACGGTGGCGCAGGGGAGCATCAGCGCCCCCTTGAGGTCGTCCACGAGCGTGTCCACCATGCCGTCCAGGGCATGCCGGTCGCTGGCGAGCGCCTTTGACAGGGTGTGCACCCGGTGCTGCAGGGCCTTGATCGCCTCATGGCTCCATTCGCAGAACGCCAGCAGCTTGTCGGCCCGGCCGTTGTCCGCTCCCCCGTGGAGCGCCTCGGGCGGGGCGGGTCCGGGCTTGGCCAGCCGGCGCGCGGCCAGCCTCACTTTTTTCCATTCCTTGTCCCAGGCGTCCAGGCCGGCTTTTACCGCTCCCACCTCGCCGGCGCGCTGCTGGGCAGCCTGTTTCAGGGTAAGCATTTCCTCGGCCTGGTGCAGCAGCGCATCCAGCCGCGTTGCCGAGATCCTGACCGTGTCCGGGGCAACGGCGCCTTCACGGGGCAGTTCATCTGGAAGGCTGTCCGGAGGGGGGGGCGGAGGGAGGGCAACGGACGGGGCGCTTTGCGACTGCTCCAGGCAGGCGACGAGTTCCCTGACCCCGCGGTCGGCGAGGGGCTCCGCACCGTTTTCGTCCGACAGGAGCAGCTGTTCCATCACATCGGTTGTCCGGTGCAGCAGGTCGAACAGGTCCGGCACCGGGGCGATCTTTTGCCGCTGCAATCCGCTGAAGACCCCCTCCAGGGCGTGGCTGAGCGACTCGATGCCGGTCATGTTGACCGCGCGGGCCGCTCCCTTGAGGCTGTGGGCCTCCCGGAATACGGCTTCCAGTATCGCCGGCTGCTTGTCGGGCTCCGCGCACTTCTCCAGCGCAACCAGACCGGCGGAAATGGCGGTCAGCCGATCTTTCGTCTCGTCCCTGAACGTGGCCAGCAACCGTTTTTGAAAATCCTGGTCCATGGAACACCCGATTCACGTAGGAGCGGAGCAGATACGCCGTTTACTTCGCCCCTACAGCATGCACAGACAGTTACAGTTTGAACTGTTCCACCAGCCCCTTCAGCCGCTGCCCCAGCTCATGCAATCCCTGGGCGGATTGTTCGGCCTGACGCGTGCTCGTCACGCTCAGGGTGCTGGCCTCCTTGATGTTTTCCATGGCCTGGGCCACCTGTTCCATGCCCACCATCTGCTGGTGGCTCGACGCAGCGATCTGGATCGATGCGTTGGCCGACTCACTGATATTGTCCGCCAGCATGCGGATCGCATCCCCTGCCTCGCAGGACTGCCGCTCACCCGCCTCCACCGCCTTGCTCCCCTGCTCGGTGGCCATCACCGCGGCATTTGTGGCCTTCTGGATATCATTCAGGATCGTCCGGACCTGGGCGGTCGCTTCCTTGGACTGCACCGCCAGGCTCTTGACCTCATGGGCCACCACGGCAAACCCCTTGCCCTGCTCGCCCGCCTTGGCCGCCTCCATGGCCGCGTTGACCGCCAGCAGGTTGGATTGCTCGGCCAGGTCGTTGACCGTGGCGATGATCTCGCCGATGGTCTGGCTCTGCTCGCTCAGGCTGACGATGCTCTCGGCGATGGTCTCCATCTGCTCCCGGATGCGGCTCATCCCCTGAATAGCTTCCTCAACGGATTTCTTCCCGTTCTGGGAAACCTGCGACGATCGCTGGGCCTCGTCCGCCACCTGCCGGATCTTCTGGCTGGCCAGCTGGGAGGTCTGCTTCACCTCCTCCACGGTGGTAGTGGTTTCGTTGACCGCCGATGCGGTCTCGGACGCGCTGGACGCCACCTGGGAGGTCGAGGCGAGGATCTCTCCGGCTGAGGCGGCCAGGACGTTCACCCCTTCCCGGATGGCCAGCGTCTGGGTGCGGAGACTGTCCACCATCCGTTGAAATGTCGCCAGGAGCGTGGCCAACTCGTCCCTGCTGTCGGAAGGGGGCGACTGGACCGTCAGATCGCCGGCGGCAACCCGCTCCGCCATCTTCACGGCCTGCGCCAGGGGAACGGTGATGCTGCGGACCAGGAGCACGGCGATGCCAATGGCAAAGGCGATCTCGGTTATCTTCATGGCCAGGATCAGGGCGTAGGACTGCCGGGCCGACTCCTCCGACTCCTTGAAAAAGGTGGCTGCCTTGTTGTCGGCAAAGGTAAATATGTCGGCCA
>DATBXI010000234.1:0-6279 GCA_036514355.1 Desulfuromonadaceae bacterium | reverse complement strand
TCCTCACCTACCGCTACTGTCCCCGGGCCGTGCAGCAGATCCTGGCCGCGGCGCCGGCGGAGCAGGCCGCCGCCATCAATAGCCTCCTGGACCAAGTCTGCCAATTGCTCCAGAAACATCAGCGCGAGGCGGGCAGGACCTTTGTCTCACGCACCCGGCTCCGCACGGCCCGCTACGGCGAGGAGGTCACCGTGTTGCGCAGCGTGCTGGCCAACCCGCTGACCACCGACGCGATCCTGACGTCGGTCCTGGCCGAACAGTGCGCGATCGTGCAACAGCCGGAGATTGCGGCACTGCTGAGTCAGGTGGAGGCGCTCTGCACGCCGTAGATACCGACCCCCTTGTTGTTACCCTCGCTTAGGCTGATTACTGGCTAACCCCCCTCGAATCCCCCCTTATCAGGGGAGAAGCTTTGAAGTCTCCCCTGACAAGGGGAGGTTTGGAGGGGTTTTATTTGGGCCGTTTTGGGGTATGATTAATTCCTGAAGCATACCCGTACCCTATGGAGGCAGCAGATGCCGGACCCCGCCCTTTACGCAGCATCCTGGCTGGTCAATTCCGATAGCGATCCGATCCCCGGCGGGGCGATCGCCGTACGCGGCGGGGTGATCGTTGCCACCGGCCCCCTGGCGGAGCTGCGGCGCGACCATCCCGGCGCCCCGCTGGTGGAGTATCCGGATTGCGCCATCCTGCCGGGGCTGGTCAACAGCCATACCCACCTGGAACTGACCCATTTCCCTTCCTGGCGCCTGCGCACCCATGTGGAGTACAACCCGCGCCGTTTCGTGGACTGGGTGATCCAGGTGATCAAGATCAAGCGGGGGTTGAACCGCAACGATTATGCGGCATCGGTGCGCGAGGGGATGCGCATGTGCCTGGAATCGGGCACCACCGCCGTGGGAGAGCTCGTCTGCGATCCCGCCCTGGCCCCCCTGTACCGCTCGTCCCTCCTGGCCGGCCGGCTCTTCTTCGAGTTGCTGGGCCACGACCCTGCCCGTTTCAACCCCATGCTGGAGCAGGCAATGGCGGCCTGCGACGATGGGGACGGGGGCGCACTCCTCAGCGGCTTCTCCCCCCACGCCCCCTACACCATCGGAGAGGCAAACCTGGCGCCGATCCGCGACGCGGCGCTGTCCCGGGGGCTGCCGCTGGCCATCCATGTCTCGGAATCCCTGGCCGAGGGGGAGTTCGTCTTCGACTCCGCCGGCCCCCTGGCCGCGGAGCTGTACCCCTTCGTGGGGTGGGAGCGCTACCTGACCCCGGCGCGGCGCTGCACCTCCACGGAGCTGCTGGACCGGGCCGGCCTGCTGACCCCTGCCACCCTGGCCGTGCATTGCGTCCATGTGACCCTCAACGACGCCGAGCGCCTCAAGGAGCGCGGCGTGCGCGTGGTGCTCTGCCCGCGCAGCAACGACCGGCTCGACGTGGGGCGCCCTCCGGTCGGCCTGTTCAGGAAGTTGGGCATCCCCCTGGCCCTGGGCACCGACTCCCTGGCCAGCAACGACTCCCTCTCCCTGTGGGAGGAGATGCGCTATGCCCTGGCCACCTTTCCCCACGACCTGTCCCCCGCAGAGGTCTTCCGCATGGCCACCATTGGCGGCGCCGAAGCGCTGGGGATCGCTGCTGCCTGCGGTTCGCTGGAAATAGGCAAGCGGGCCGATTTCCAGGTGGTCGGCAACGTGGGGCAGGCGGCGGATACGCTGCTGGAGCGGGCCATCTTGGAGGGTAAGGTGCAGGAGGTCTATGCAGGGGGCGAACGGTACGCGGGAACATAACATAAATGATCACCGCAGAGGACGCGGAGGAGCGCAGAGGAGAATCGAAAAGATATTCAGACAGGGATCAAGATTGACAGGATAACACTCTAAAAATCAGTATGTTGAAGTTATGTCATCCGGTCACCTCTGTTGATTCGGTTTCTGAGCTTTCCTCTGCGTCCTCTGCGGTGAAACGCCTTTCCTTTACTGGTTTAATGGCACACCATGAATGTCCTCGAAAACACCATCATCCTGCTCCTGCGGGAAAAGCCCTTCTACGGCCACTTCCTGCTCAACCTGCGCCGCGAGGACACCTCCGCCGCATCCCATGCCACGGGGGTGACCATCCGCGACGGCGTGCCGACCCTGACCATCAATCCCACCCTGTTCGCGCAGCACACCCCCGGTGAGCGCCGGGCGCTCCTGGAGCATCTGGTCAAGCACCTGCTGCACCTGCATCCGCTGCGCCGCAAGGGGCGCAACCGCCACGACTGGGACGCGGCCTGCGATCTGGCCATCAACCCCGGCATCGAGGGGCTGCCGGCGGATGCGCTCCGGCCGGAGCAGTTCGGCCTGGAACCGGAGCTGGCGGCGGAGGAGTACTACGACCTGCTGGCGCGACGGTTCGATACGGGCAACCTGGAGGGGAGCGGGTACGGCGACGGGGAGCGGGACGACCAGGGTGCGTCCGGTCACGGGCGGGCCGAGGCGCGGGATGCGAACACGCTGGACGACCACGCGCTCTGGGATGCTGCCGACAGCACCCCCCTGGCGTTGGCCGAGGAGATGCTCCGCTCCATCACCCGCGACGCTCTGCGGGGGAGCGACGGCGAGGCGCCGGGGGACATCAGCGGGGTAGTGGCGGACCTGCTGCGGCCGTCCCCCATCCCGTGGCAGCAGGTGCTGCGGCAGTTCGTGGCCACGGCCGGCAGGGTGGGGCGCCGGACTACCTGGACCCGGGAACACCGACGCTTCGACCACACCACCCCCGGCATCCGCAAACGCCACCGCCTGAACCTGCTGGTGGGGATCGACGTGAGCGACTCCACCAACATCGTGGAGCTGCGGGAGACCTTTGCGGCGGAGCTGCTGGCCATAGCCAAGGGGCGGGATGCCAGGATCACCGTGGTGTACGCCAACAGCCGCATCCAGCGGGTGGAGACGTTCACCGGGCCGCTCTGCTCGGTCGATCGGTACGACGGCGGCGGCTTCACCGACCTGCGCCCCCTGTTCGCATACGCCCGGACCATGCACCCCCTGCCGGCGGCGGTGATCTACCTGACCGACGGCATCGGCCCGGCGCCGGAAGAGATGGAGTTCCCCACCCTGTGGGTGCTGACAGCCGACGGCGAACGTCCGGTGCCCTGGGGGGTGGAGTTGCGGCTGGCGGAGCCGGGTTGACGCAGGGCACGGGGAGGTGCCGGTGTCGTTGTATTCGGGCAACGGACATGGTATACCTGACACCTCTGCTGTCCTTACTCCCTTGAAACGGAATGCACCCCATGTCCCTCGCAGAGCAGGTCATACGCGGCGACATCCGCGCCGCCGCGCGCTTGATGCGCGACATCGACGACAACCGCCCCTCGGCCATCGAGGAGTTGAAACAGCTCTATCCCCGCACCGGCAATGCCTACATCATCGGCATCACCGGACCGCCCGGCGCCGGCAAGTCCACCCTGGTGGACCAGGTGACCGCCTCCTTCCGCCGGAGGGGCAAGACGGTCGGGGTGGTGGCCATCGATCCCACCAGCCCCTTTACCGGCGGCGCCATCCTGGGGGACCGCATCCGCATGAACCGGCACTCCTGCGACGAGGGGGTATTCATCCGCAGCCTGGCCACCCGCGGGGCCCTGGGGGGGCTCTCCCGCTCCACCGCGGACGTGGCCCTGGTCATGGACGCCCTGGGGATGGAGATCGTCATCATCGAGACCGTGGGGGTGGGGCAGGACGAGGTGGACATCGTCAAGACCGCCCATACGACCTGCGTGGTGATGGTGCCGGGGCTGGGGGACGACATCCAGGCCATCAAGGCCGGCATCCTGGAGATCGGCGATGTCTTCGTGGTCAACAAGGCCGACCGGGACGGGGCCGACCGCACGGCCCGGGAGCTGGTCACCATGCTGGAGATGCGCCACGTCCCCGAGGAGATCTGGAACCCTTCGGTCCTGAAGACCGAGGCCCAGCGGGGCACGGGGATCGAGGAGCTGACCGGCGAGATCCTGGCCCACCGGGACTATCTCTTCGCCAGCGGGGCCATTTCCGGTTTCCTGCGGGAGCGCAACGAGCGGCACTTCGTGGATATCCTGCGGGACAGCCTGTTCAAGCGGGCCATGGCCTTCATGGCGCGGGACAACACCCTGGCGAGGGTGGTGGACGGCATGGCTGACGGCAGCATCGACCCCTATACGGCGGCTGAGCAGGTAATTTCCGAGATGACGGGGAAGTAACCCGACACCCACCCCATCCCCCTCCTGGCCTCCCCCTTGAAGGGGGAGGAAATCTTTTCCCTCCCCTTCAGGGGGAGGGTTAGGGTGGGGGTGGGGTAAAGACCTGCATAGACTCTATTGACGGAAGGCACAATGAAGCACCACCTCCATCACCCACATACCGAGCATGCCGCAGTTGCGGCCGTGGACCCGCGCATCAGGCTGCTGGCGGCCGGGCTGCTCCTGGGGCTGGTGGTCAGTTCCCACGGCAGCGCGTTTCCCGTGCAGGTGGCCCTGATCTGCCTGCCGGTGGCCCTGGTGGTGGGCATGCCGTGGCGTCTGTTGGCGCTGCGCCTGCTGCATCCGTGCTTCATCGCCCTGGTGATCCTGGGGCTCAAGGCCTTTGCGGGCGCGGGGCAGCCCGTCGTGCTGGCCGATCTGGCGGGTCATGCGATCACGGTCCACCGCGAAGGGCTCCTGGAAGGGGTGCGGATCGCGGCCCGCATCTGGGGTGCGGTGTCGGTGGCCCTGCTGCTCAGCCAGGTGCTGACCTTCACCGAGACCATGGCCGCCCTGGCCTGGCTGCGGGTTCCGGCCGGCCTGGTGGAGGTGGCACTGTTTGCCTGGCGCGCCCTGTTCATGCTCTACGATGATGCCGGGACGGTCTACACGGCCCAAAAGAACCGGCTCGGCTACTGCGGGCTGCGGCGCGGCCTGCGGTCGTTTGGCGCCATGGCCGGCATGCTGACCATCCGGGCCTTCGACAGCAGCCAGGCCATCACCGTTGCCATGACCCAGCGCGGCTACGACGGCTCCCTGCCGCTGTTGCGCGGCGCCCGCCCCAGCCGGGGCCAGGTTGCCGGCCTGCTGGTCTTTGCCCTGGCCGTGACCGTTGCCTGGCGGCTGCAGGAGTAACCCATGCCCATCCCCCGCCTCTCTGCACGGATAGATACCTTCCGCTACCCCGACGCCACGGTCGCCCTGACCGACATCCACCTGGACGTCCTTGGGGGCGAATTCTGCGGCATCCTCGGCTCCAACGGGTCGGGCAAGACCACCCTGCTCCGGCTTTTGGACGGCATGCTCAAGGAGTTCAGCGGCAGCGTGCTCCTGGACGGCGACGACATCCGCCGGCTCTCCCCGCGCCAGATCTACGGCAAGGTGGGGCTGGTGTTCCAGAACCCGGATCGCCAGCTGTTCTCCGCCAGCGTGCTGGAAGATGTTTCCTTCGGCCCGCTCAATCTGGGTCTTGATGAAGCCACCGTGCGAGTCCGTGTCGAAACGGCGCTGGATTCAGTCGGCATGCTTGGGCATGCCGCCAAACCGGTACACGCGCTAAGCTTCGGGCAGAAGAAACGTGTCTGCATCGCTGGTGTGCTGGCGATGGAACCCGAACTGCTGGTGCTCGATGAACCCATGGCCGGGCTGGACCCGACGATGCAGGCTGAGCTGGCGGATGTGCTTGCCGATCTGCACGACAAAGGCATCACCCTGATCATCTCCACGCACGATGTGGAGTTTGCCTACCAGTGGGCCGACACCATCCACGTGATGCTGCAGGGCCGCTGCGTGGCAAGTCTGGATGCTTATACGCTGCCGCAGCATGGTGAAACCCTGGCAGCTGCAGGGCTGGCCCTGCCCATGGTGATCGGCCTGCACGCCGAACTCGTCCGGCGCGGCCTGATGACAACCACCCCGTTACCACGCAGCACAGCTGAATTGCTGACCTTGCTGCACTCACAAGAGGAAGACATTTCCATGCAGGCCTCCATCCCCGCACGGCGGAGGACCATCTGATGCCCGGCAAGATCTGGTTTGTCGGCGCCGGCCCCGGCGACCCCGACCTCATCACCGTAAAGGGCCGCAAACTGCTCGAAGGCGCAGGCGCCGTGCTGTATGCCGGCTCCCTCGTCGATCAGGCGGCCACGCTGTACGCACCGACGGGTTGCGAAATCCGCGACTCGAAGGACATGACGCTCGAAGAGATGAGCGAATGGCTCATCTCACGCGCCAATCAGCATGCCAGCGTGGTACGCCTGCAGACAGGCGACCCCGGGCTCTACGGCGCACTGATCGAGATGACCCGCCCACTCACT
>DATBXI010000233.1:0-2444 GCA_036514355.1 Desulfuromonadaceae bacterium | reverse complement strand
CTCTCCGGGCAGACCGATCATGTTGTAGATAAAAACCCTCATCCCGTGCTTGCGGGCCAGGGCGACAACCGTCAGCACGTCTTCATTCGTGTAATGGCGCTTGAGCACCTCGCGGCGAACCCGCTCGCTGCCCGATTCCAGGCCGATATTGAGTTCTCTGAAATTCGCCTTCTCCAGCGCCGCAAACAGGTTTTCATCGATCGTGTGCGGATTGATGCGATAGTTGGATCCATAGGAAAGAGGGTCAGGAATTGAGGCATTGAACTCCGCCAGATTATGGCATAACTGCATGGTCCACTGCTTGTTGCAGTCAAGGGTTTCGATCTCCAAATATATCTTCCGACAGGGATAATTTTCATACAGAAAAACGACTTCCCGAAGAATATCCTCCGGAGTGCGCGTTCTCACATAGTTCCCCGCGGCGACCTTACGGAGTGCATGATTCGAGCAATAGGTACAATCGTACGGGCAGCCTCTCCCGCCGAACACCGTCATTTCGTCGCCGTCGCGATCTTCAATCCACGGCCGCCACATCTCGTGATCCGGGAAAGGGAGCACATCCAGATCGGGAATCAATGCGCGCGGCGGGTTCTTCTCGACACTGCCATCGGAAGACTTGATCCACAGATTGGCGATGCCCTGGGGTGTCTGTCGGGATGCCAATTGATGGCATAGTTCGAGAACAGGGAATTCTCCCTCACCGATACAAACCGCGTCAAAAGGGCCGGCAACGACCTCTTCCGGCTGCAGGGTGGCATGAACGCCACCCGCTATCACGTACGTGCCGGGCCGGTGCATTTTTGTAAAACGGGCCATCTCCTCGATGAAATGGTACTGGGAATACACCGCCGTACAGCAGACCAGCCCCGGATTGAACTCGTCCATCGATGCTTTCAGCAGCTGTACGCTTCGCCTATACTGATTACTTCCCAGCACCACGAGAGATGTTTGGTGGCCATGGATTCGCAACAGGGAAGAGATATAGGAAATCCCATGCTGCATGCATGACCAGGATCGTAACGGCTTACGGCTTGTCCGGACACTATCGAGGGAGTATACGAACAAGACCTTCATCTGGGTTACCCCTGTGCCCCGAGGATATCCGTGTAAAGGTCGGCATGCCGTTGGGCCACTATCTCGATGGCAAAATCCGTTTCTACCTTTCTGCGGGCATTACGCGACAACGCTTCCCCCCGGCCCGTATCCTCCAAAACCCAGGCAATCCCCCGAGCCAGGTCGGCCGCCTCGAATGGTCGCGCCAGGTAGCCGTTTTGCTCATGGTCAATCAGGTCGGGAACCCCTCCCTGATCGAACGCCACGCAGGGGGTGCCGCAGGACATGGCTTCCATGGCGGCATAGCCGAGGCTTTCCTGGAATGAGGGAAAAACAAAAACATCCGCGGCCGCATAGAGCTGGGCAAGGGCGATGTCGTCGTCCTGCCACCCCAGATAATGGATCCTGAAACCCGCGTCCGGCCGTTGGGCCGGCTTCGGCGAGCCGAAGATGACCAGGTCAAACGTCTCGCGCTGTGGGCCGGCGGCCACCATACGCAGCGCCTCCATGAGCACGTGATACCCCTTGTTGCGGTCCTGCGTGGCCGATTTCGCACCGAACAGGATCAGCCGTCTGTCAGGGGGCAGCGAGAAGCGCTCGCGTCCTGTGCGTGTTTCAAACGGCCTATAGGTCCGTACATCCAGGCCATTGGGAATGACCCGGACAGGGGTGTCGCAAAAAAGCGAGCTGCCGCGGGCACAGGCAGCCATCCAGCGGCTCGGGGCTATGATCGTCAGCTTCAAATCGTGCCAGGCGCTCCGCTTCCTCTCCCAGATCCTGCGCGACAGGTCATTCTCCCGATCAGAACCCAGGACCGGGCATGCCCCGCACGACTCCCGGTAACGGGTGCAGTCGCCGGGCAGATAGCAGCCACCGGTGAAGGCCCAGGAGTCGTGCATGGTCCAGACCATCGGCACCCTGATGTGGCCGAGCGTCTCCAGGCGCATCATGCGCGCTACCCAGTGGAGATGGACGATGTCGGGGGCAGTGCGGCTGACCAGCCCACGCAACCCGTCCGGCAGGGATGCGGCACAAAAGGGGCCGTTCATCGTGCCCGGCCTCATGCCGAACAGGAGTTGTTCCATGGTCGGCCGGGCAAAGCCGAAGACCTTGCCGGCTAGAGATTTGGGCCCGTCAATCAGCGGATCCGCACCGTGCTTCCTCTGCACATGAAGCCGGGCATCGGCCCCCAGTGCGTGGACACCCTGCAACAGGCGGGTGGCAGCTTTCGCGGCCCCTCCCTCCATATCGGCGCCGTTCAGATACAGTATCTTCATCGTGTCCAGAAGGTCCGGAGTTTTGCGGCAAACGTCGCTACCGGCCAGTTGCGCACCAGATGGCGGGGGATCTGGTACGGATCGGTCCAATGGTGCGCCTGGCCGGGAAAATTT
>DATBXI010000232.1:0-3114 GCA_036514355.1 Desulfuromonadaceae bacterium | reverse complement strand
TTCGATGACGTAACACAAGATGGGTTTGTTGTCCACCGGCACCAATTGCTTGGCAGCCGTGGGGGTCAAGGGCCGCGGCCGGGTCCCTTTGCCACCGCTCAAAATCAAACCTTTAACAGGTTGTTGAAAAACTCTTTTACTTATGACCCTTAAAAATCGCTGTCCATGGGTCTAAAAAGGTGTTATCGTTAATGATAACAACAAGTTATTTGGAGGCAGCGATTATGCGAGGCGATGACATCCATCAGGACGCCATGTTCAGTTACCTTTCTCCCGAAGCCCGTGTGCCCCGGGACCACCCCTTAAGGCCAATCCGGAACATGGTGAACCAAGCCCTGGCCGAACTGTCCGGGGACTTTCAGGCCATGTACTCCCGGGAGGGACGCCCCTCTATCCCGCCGGAGAAGCTGCTGCGGGCTTTGCTCCTTCAGGTGTTGTACACCATCCGCAGTGAACGGCTGTTGATGGAGCAGCTGGATTACAACCTCCTGTTTCGCTGGTTCGTGGGCCTGTCCATGGATGACAAGGTTTGGAACCATTCCGTCTTCTCCAAGAACCGGGAGCGCTTTCTCCGCTCGGACCTGGCCGCGGCCTTTTTCCGGCGCATCCTGGATCAGGCGGCCGCCGCCGACCTGTTGTCGGACGAGCATTTCACCGTGGACGGCACCCTGATCGAGGCCTGGGCTTCCCTGAAGAGTTTCCGTCTCAAGGACGGCCCGCCCCCCGAGGGCGGCGGCCGCAACCCGGCCGTGGACTTTCATGGGGAGAAGCGCCTGAACCGGACGCACGCCTCCACCACCGACCCCGAGGCCCGGCTGTTCAAGAAGGCCAAGGGCAAAGAGGCCAAGCTCTGCTTCATGGGGCATGTGCTCATGGAGAACCGCCACGGCCTGGTGGTCTCACCCCACCTCACCGCAGCCACCGGCACCGCCGAACGGGAGGCGGCGGTGGGCCTGGTGGAGGGCGTTCCCGGCCGGCATCGCATCACCGTGGGCGCCGACAAGGCTTACGATACCCAGGAATTTGTCCAATCTCTGCGGGCCCTGAAAGCCGTGCCCCATGTGGCCCAAAACTGCAACGGCAGAAAGTCCGCCATTGACGGCCGCACCACCCGCCACCCGGGGTACGCCGTCAGTCAGCGCCTGCGGAAACGGGTGGAGGAAATCTTCGGCTGGATGAAGACCGTGGGGAATTTCCGGAAGACGCGGCACCGAGGCGAGGACCGGGTAGGCTGGGTGTTCACTCTCACCGCCGCGGCTTATAACCTGGTGCGAATGCGCAACCTGACTGTGGCGGTGTCTCCCTGAACCGGAGCAATAGCCGGCAAAACCCTGATTCTGCCGGCAACTGGTCCTGAAAGGAGAAAGAAGCCCAGATCTTCTTGAGGATCTACCCGTCATAAAGGTACCAAAACCGTCCGCAAAGAGGATGACACATCTTAATTGAAATGGTTTTTCAGCAGCCTGCTAAGATCTCATGCCCTCCATCAACCCTGTCATACCCCATTCACGATATCCAGATGGTATGAATGAGTTTCTTCGGCGGTGATACTCTATCGGTCAAAAGCTGATGGAGTAGACAGGTTACAGGCTGGAGATATGGTTGAGGCTAAAGACCTCGATATCCAGATTGGTCAGACCTGTAATCGAAGCGCCACCATAAGAGGCGGAACAAGAGCCGACCATCTTGGATAGGAGAATGGTGACCGTCCAAGAGCACGTCTACTTCATCGGATCGAGAAGGAGACGAGCCGATGAGCTGCTATTTGGGAGTTGATCTCCATCGAAATTGTTTCACGGTGTGCACCTTAAAGGAAGATGGGCAGAGCGAACTCAGGAAATGGTCGATCCACGCTCTCGGTGAATTTGCCCAGACGGTTCAGGCCACAGACGCCGTGGCGGTGGAAGCCACGGGGAATACCCGGTATTTCTGCCAGTCCTTGAAGGACCGGGGTTGTCGCCTGGTGGTGGTCAATCCCCAGCAGTTCCAGGTGATCAGCCGTTCGGTGAAGAAGACGGATACGCATGATGCCAAGACCTTGGCGCAGTTTCTGGCCAGGGACCTGCTGCCGGAGGTACGCCAGAAAGACGCCTTGCTGGCGGAGATCGCCAGCATCCTCCAGACTCGTGATAAGCTGGTGAAGCTGCGCACCACCCTCAAAAACAAGATCAACAACTTGCTGGCCGGCCGGGGCATCTTGATTCGCCGGGAAAGTTTGAGCAGCGACAAGGGCCTGGAGCAGGTACTACAAGCCTCGGTCATCGGCTTGGAAAGGGTGGAGTTGGAGGTTCTGATCGGGCAAATCCGGCATCTAAATGGCAGCATCCAGAAGCTGGAGGCGGCTATCAAGAAACAGGGGCCCAAGTTGCCGGGCTATCAAAATCTCAAGAGCATCAAGGGACTCGGCGATATTGGCAGCAGTACCCTGTTGTCCACCATCGGCGATATCAACGATTTTGCCAGTGAGGGGAAACTGGCGGCCTATTTTGGCATTGTCCCCCGGGTGACCAACTCGAACGCAACGGCACGCAGCGGCCGGATCACCAAGCGCGGCAATAAACTGGGGCGCACAACCCTGGTGCAATGCGCCTTGATCGCCAGGCGCTACAGCCCTTATCTCGCGCACTACTATGCCCGCATCAAAGCAGCACGAGGTACGGGGAAGGCAATCATCGCCCTGGCCCGGAAGTTTTTGGGGATCATTTATAGAACGCTGAAGAACGGGTGGGTTTTTGAAGATTTTCCAAGATTCGTGATCGCACCAGCCGAGGGCAAAACCTCATTACTTAAACAAGGATGAAGTAGACATTCATCATAGGAGGAGATCATATAGACAATTTTCTCAGCGGTTCTGATAAGATATTCCTTTGGCAAGCTAGATTGCATAAGCATCCATCCTATAACCCCTTACAGGGCTCACTTGGTCGTAAGAAAGGCGATGTGCAGATTATTTCTCAGTGCCCTGTCGAAATCTTCAATGCGATAGTCGTCAGTATCGATGATGGCAATAAAGATGCCGGCGTTGTTTACCAGCACATCCAGGCGGCCGAAGCGTCAAATGGCCAGATCAACACAGGCGTGAGCCTGCATTTCTTTGCCCACATCCCCGACCTA
>DATBXI010000231.1:0-10550 GCA_036514355.1 Desulfuromonadaceae bacterium | reverse complement strand
CGGTGCTGGCCAGCCGCGACTGGCACCCTGCGGTGACGCGACATTTCCGGCAGTACGGCGGCTCCTGGCCGGTTCACTGCGTGCAGGGAACTCCGGGGGCTGCCTTCCATCCCGCTCTGCGCCTGCCGCCGGGCACCGTGGTGGTCTCCAAGGGGGGCGATCCCGAGCAGGACGGCTATTCCGCCTTCGAAGCGGCTGATGAGGCGGGGATGCCGCTGGCGCGTCTGCTGGCGGAGCTTGGGGTGCGGCGCCTCTACATGGGGGGACTGGCCACCGACTACTGCGTGCGGTCATCGGCGCTGGACGCCCTGCGATTCGGGCTCGGGGTAACGGTGCTGATCGACGCCATTGCCGGCGTGGACGTCACTCCGGGCGATTCGGACCGGGCACTGGAGGAGATGAGGCAGGCCGGGGCTCGGTTTTGCACGGTTTCCGCTTGTACTGCCGGTGAAACTCCTGCCCCGACCCCATAATGTATACATAGCATGAGGATGAAATTCAAAAAAAGTTTTGAAAATCATTACCCACATATGATATTACTATTTGTAAATTTTAATTTAATGCCGCAGGGGGACAGCTGGGGTGACAAAGCCGTATACCGAAAAAATCATTGTATCCAAGATGGCCGATGAAGCGGCAATCCTGTCCCTCTTTGGCGAGATACGCACAACTAAACCGAATACAAGCTTTTCGTTCCTGAACATCTACAAAGAACTTCCCGTCAGCAATAAGGCCGTATTGTTCGACATCAAGGGGAAGCATGTCGAATTCAAGACCAATCAGCTACAATTTGCCGCAATTCACCACAACATGGAAACTATCATCCAGGCGCCGTTTCTCGATGCCAGCATCCTCGGCAGGCTGACCTACCTGGATGGCACCCACCACCTGGTGTCGCTCGGTAATTTTTCCTACGCCGACATCCACTTCAACAAACGCGCCGCAGTGCGCGTGCGCCTGAAGGTCCCGCTCAACGTGAATCTCTCCGTGGATGGCAACCGCATGTCCGGGATGATCCGCGATGTCTCGCTGCACGGGTGTTGCGTGACCACCCCTGCGGGCGCTCTGCTCGGGCAGGCAAACGATATCCAACTGCACCTCAGGCTTATGCATGACAACAAGACCCTGGAGGCCCACGTCCCCGTCCGTCTCCTGCGCATTGACGGCGCTCCGCTGTACAACTGCGCCATGGCGTTCGACCATACCGTGGAAACGGAAAAGGTGCTTGCGATCTTTGTGCATCAGCGTCAGTTGGAGATTATCCGCGAATTGAAGGAGAAGTGCTGAAGCCAGGGACCTGCCGTGAGACCCCTTATCCCACCGTTTTTCTGAATCTCCCCACCGCCACCAGCAGCACGGTGGCGCCGATGGCGGCAAGGGCCGCCAACTGCTGCCACAGCGCCCCGATCCCCACCCCCTTGAGAAAGATCCCCCGGATGACCACCATGTAGTAACGCAGCGGGTTGAGCAGGGTCAGCCACTGCACGGGTTCAGGCATGTTCTCGATGGGAAAGGCGAACCCGGACAGGAGCATGGCCGGGAAGATGATGAAGAAGGCGGTCATCATGGCCTGCTGCTGGGTGCGGCTGACCGTGGAGATCAGCAGTCCGATCCCCAGCGAGCTCATGAGGAACAGGGTGGTGGCCAGGAACAGCAGCCCCAGGCTTCCCCGCACCGGCACGTCGAACACCAGCCACCCCACCAGGCTGATCAGGGCCACGTCGATGTACCCGATCAACACGAAGGGGAGGGTCTTGCCCAGGATGAACTCCCCCTTGCGGATCGGGGTGACGATCACCTGTTCGATGGTGCCGATCTCCTTCTCCCTGACCACGGCCATGGACGAGAGGAGCATGGTGATCACGAACAGGATGTTGGTGATCACGGCCGGCACATAGAAGGGGGGGCTCTCCAGGTTGGCGTTGAACCAGGCCCGCTCGGCCAGTTCCACCCGGCCGACACGGGGCGCCGGCCCCAGGTGGCGGGCGGCGTACGCGTTTTGCAGGTTGGTGTTGTAGGTGGCGGTTAGCCGCGCCAGATAGCTCATGATCACCCCGGCGGTATTGGAGTCCGTGCCGTCCAGCAGCGCCTGCACCGGCGCGGTGCCCCCCCTGGCGAGCCGCTCTGCGAACCCGTGCTCCACGACCAGCACCACCTTGACCGTGCCCCGGTCCAGCAGGGCGCGGGCCTCGCTGTCGAGGCCGATGCGCTCCTTCAGGCGGAAATGTCCCGAGGAGAGCATGGTCGCCGCCAGTTCGCGGCTCTCGCGGCTGTTGTCACGGTCCAGGATGGCGGTGCTGATGTTCTTCACGTCCATGTTGACCGCATAGCCGAAGATGATCGTCTGCAGGGCCGGGATCACGAACAGCACGATCCGCATGCGCGGGTCGCGAAAGGCCTGGATGAACTCCTTGATCAGCATGGCGTGGAGACGTTCGAACATTGGATACCCTCAAAAGCAACCCCCCTTGGTCCCCCCTTGTCAGGGGGGAAATAATACTCCTCCCCTGACAAGGGAAGGCTGGGAGGGGTTGATTGCCTAAACAATATTCTTCTTGAACTTCTTTACCGCCACTGCCATCACGATGGCCCCGAACACCGCCAGGAACAGCACCTCGGGCCACAGTACCGCCATGCCCACGTCCTTGAGGTAGATCCCCCGCAGTATCAGCACGAAGTAGCGCGCCGTCAGCAGATGGGTCACGACCTGGATGGGGAGCGGCATGTTTTCGATGGGAAAGATGAAGCCGGACAGCAGGAAGGCCGGCAGCACCGTGACCACGATGGCCAGTTGGCTGGCCAGGAACTGGTTCTTGGCGACGATGCTGATCAGCATCCCCACCGAGAGCGCCCCGAACAGGAACAGCAGCGCCAGCGGCGTCAACAGCCACAGGCTTCCCCTGAGGGGCACGTGGAAGACGAGCTCCCCCACCAGGACCGAGAGGCACAGGTCCAGCACGCCGATGCAGAAGTAGGGTGCCAGCTTGCCGACGATCAGCTCCGGGCCGGAGAGCGGTGTGGCCATGAGCTGCTCCATGGTGCCGGTCTCCCACTCCCGGGCCATGCTGAGGGAGGTGAGGATGGCGGCCATGATCATCATCACCACCGCGATCAGGCCGGGAAAGATGAAGTTGCGCGACTCCATGTCGCTGTTGAACCAGACCCGGGGCCTGAGCTCCAGGGTGGGAACCTTCCCCTCACCCTGGCCCTCTCCCAAAGGGAGAGGGGGCGATGATTCCCTCTCCCCTTGGGAGAGGGTGGCCGGAGGCCGGGTGAGGGAGGATTTTTGTATCTGCTTCACCCCGACGTCGCGGGAATAGGTGGTTACCGTGGCCTCGGCGTATCCCAGGGCAATGGTGGCGGTGTTGGGGTCGCTGCCGTCCACGATGGCCTGCACCGTGGCCGCTTTCCCAAGGGAGAGCCTGCGGCTGAAGTCGGGGGGGATCACCAGGGCGATCAGGGCGTCGCGCCGGTCGATGGCCTGCTCGATCTGCCGGTAGGTATCGGTGCGGCTGACCAGGGCAAAGTAGCGCGCACCGCTGAAGCGGCTGATCAGATCACGACTCTCCACGGACCGGGACTGGTCCCACACGATGAGCGGCACCCGGTCCACGTCCAGGGTCAGGGCGTAGCCGAACAGGAACAGGAGCAGCAGGGGAATGCCGACGCCCATGACCATGCTGCGCGGGTCGCGGAACACGTGCAGGAACTCCTTCCGGGCAACGGCTTTCAGGCGGCGTGGGTTCATAAGGTCATTTCCGCCACAGAGGGCACAGAGGACACGGAGAAAGTCATGGACATTTTCACCGGTTTCTTTACGCCGCCAGCTTGATAGGTTGCGTCGATCTCATCCCACGGCACGTAAAAATGCCCGCTTGCGTCCTTCTCCACGAGCCCCAGGCGCTCCATGGTCTTGACGTCGTCAAATACGTTGCGGTACTGGCGGTGCAGGTGCTTTGCCAGGGCGTTGATGCTGGCATGCCCCATGCGGCGCAACTCGGCCAGCAGTTCAAACCGCTTGGGGGTCAGATGCTTGAGCAGCGACGGCAGGTCGTTGAAGTAGAGACGTTCAACCGGCTTCTCCGGCAACCATCCCTCGTCGATCCGTCCGGCCAACTCCTTCAGTTCACCAAAAAACTCCCTGTCGCTCTTGATGCCGATTTCAGTAGTCCGCTTCGTATTCATGGCGTCTTCGACCTTTGCTTGTCTGCATATTTCTGCTTGCATTCAAGCTGACACTTTCCCCCTCACCCCCGCCCCTCTCCCACAAGGGGCGAGGGGAGAAAACCCTCTCCCCATGGTGGGAGAGGGTGGCCGAAGGCCGGGTGAGGGGCAGGCAGTGTCTGAATAAGGCCCTTGGTTGTAACTCGTGAATTAGAGAATGCAATAATGCTACGGTTTCCCGTAACGGTCAATCGCCGTTCTTGTCCCGCTCCTCGATCAGCCCGATGAACACATCCTCCAGGGTCGGCAAGCGACCCTCTACCATCCGCTCCCGCTTCAACTCATCAGGTGTGCCCACGGCCACTAGCTCGCCCCGGTAAATCAGGGCCAGGCGGTCACAGTACTCGGCCTCGTCCATGTAGTGGGTGGTGACGAACACCGTCACTCCTGCGCTGGCCAGGGAGCGGATCAACTCCCAGAACCGGCGGCGGGAGAGGGGATCGACGCCGGAGGTGGGCTCGTCCAGGAACACGATGGGGGGCTCGTGGAGGATGGCGCACCCCAGGGCCAGGCGCTGGCGCCAGCCGCCGGAGAGCTCGCCCGCCAGGGAGCTCCGCCGTCCCTCCAACCCGGCCATGGTGATCACCCATTCGCTCCGCTCGCGCCGCCTTTCCCCGGTCAGGCGATAGACCCCGGCGTAGAAGGCGATGTTCTCTTCCACGGTCAGATCCTCGTAGAGGGAAAACCGCTGGCTCATGTAGCCGATGTTCTCCTTGATCCGCTCCGGCTGGTCGGCGATGGAGAACCCGGCCACCGTGCCCGTGCCCGAAGTGGGGGGCAGGATGCCGCACAGCATGCGGATGGTGGTGGATTTTCCGGCGCCATTGGGTCCCAGGAAGCCGAAGATCTCCCCCTTGGGTACCGTGAGGTTTATGGCGTCCACGGCGGTGAAGGCATCGAAACGCTTGGTGAGCCGGTCCAGGG
Source organism: Desulfuromonadaceae bacterium (assembly GCA_036514355.1). Lineage (GTDB taxonomy): Bacteria > Desulfobacterota > Desulfuromonadia > Geobacterales > Pseudopelobacteraceae > JACPFJ01. The sequence continues at coordinate 5,402 of DATBXI010000231.1, read as the reverse complement.
TGACGGCGGGAGCTCCCTCCCCTTCAAGGGGAGGGGTGGGGTGGGGATGGGGTGGGGGGAGCGGAGCCGACGGTGGCTGCGTTTCGCGTACCCCACCCTCACCCCGACCCTCTCCCTGAGGGAGAGGGTGGCTAGAAATGGATGCGATCACCACCTCCTCCAGGGAGGTCGCACCGTTGCCGGTCAGTTCCGCCGGGGTGCCGCAGGCGATCAGTCGGCCGTCGTGGAGTAGCCCCACCCGGTCGCAGCGCCCGGCCTCGTCCAGGTAGGCGGTGGCCACCACCACCGTGACCCCCTCATGGTGCAGGTCCCGCAGTATGCGCCAGAAATCGCGGCGCGAGAGCGGGTCCACGCCGTTGGTCGGCTCGTCCAGGAGCAGCAGCCGGGGAGTGTGGATGAGGGCGCAGCAGAGCCCCAGCTTCTGCTTCATCCCCCCTGAGAGCCGGCCCGCCTGGCGGGTCGTGAAGGGGGCCAGGCCGCTGAATGTCAGCAGGCGTTCGGTGCGCTCCCGGAACTCGGCTCGTCCCACGCCGAACATATCGGCATAAAAGCGGATGTTCTCCCCCACGGTCAGGTCCGGATAGAGGCCGAACCGCTGGCTCATGTAGCCGATATGGGGGCGCATCTCCTCGGCCCGGTCCGGGAAGGGACACCCCAGCACGGCCAGCTCGCCGGCGCTCGGGTCCAGCACCCCGGCCAGCATGCGCAGGGTGGTGGTCTTGCCGGCTCCGTCCGACCCCACCAGGCCGAACAGTTCCCCCTCGGGGATCGAGAGGGAAAGGCTATCCACGGCGGTCAGGTCGCCGAAGCGGCGGGTGAGGTTATCGGCCCGAACCGTGTTCATCAGTCTCGATCACCGCGTCCGCCGGCATGCCCGGCTTCAGTTCCATCTTGGGATTGGCCAGGAATATCTTGATGCGGTAGACCAGCTTGACCCGCTCCTTCTCGGTCTGCACGTTCTTGGGGGTAAACTCGGCCTCGGACGAGATGAAGCCGACCCGCCCCTCGAATACCCGGCCGGGCCAGGTGTCGGCCGTGACCCGGGCCCGCTGCCCCACAGTGACCCTGCCCAGTTCCGTCTCCGGGATGTAGGCCCGCACCCAGACATCGTCCATCCGTCCCACCGTTACCACCGGGCTGCCCGCTGCCAGCATCTCCCCGGGTTCGGCGTGCTTGGAGAGCACCAGGCCGTTCAGGGGCGCCGCCAGGACGCTCTGGATCAGCCGCGTCTCGGTCAGGGCCCGTGCCGCCGCCGCAGACTCCGCCTTGGCCCGGGCTTGGCGCACGGCGTCCGGCCGGGGACCGATCCGCAGCAGCCGCAGGTGTTCCGCCGCCTCCCGCACGGCGGCGGCCGAGGCGTCCCGACCGGCCCGGGCCGCATCCAGGTCTTTCTGCGGGATCACTTCGCGGCGAAAGAGCGCCTCCATGCGGACGCAGTCCTTGGCAAGCCGCTCGGCATCCGCCTTCATGCGGGCCAGGGCCGCCTCCGCTTGGGCGATCTCCTCGCGGCGGCTGCCCGCCTCCAGGTCGGCCAGGGCCGCCCGGGCGGCGCGCTCATCCGCGGCCCGGGAATCTCGCTCCTCTCGCAGTTCGTCATCCTCAAGCCGGGCCACCACCTGTCCGCTCCGCACCAGCTCCCCTTCATCCACCAACCGCTGCCCCATGCGGCCGGGCACCTTGAAGGACAACTCCACCGAGGTAACCTCCACGGTGCCGGACACCTTGAGTTCGTCCGTGTGCCGCGGCATGCGGCGCAGCATGACCGCTGCTATGACAGCCACGGCCAGGGCGGCCACGGCCAGGAGCACCATCTTCCGTCTCATCAGGAATCCTTTCTCGATGCAGCCACGTTTTGCCTCCCCTGTTAATGCCTCCTCTTTGCGCCCCTGTCAAGCAGCCTCTCATGTCCGCCCTGGAAAGCGGGGCGCAGGGGGCAGTCTGGTGTTCGGTGGTCCGACGGTTTTGGTGGGAATGAAGGGGAAGGGGATTCGGCGGCGGCGCAGGGAACGCATGCACCCAAGGGCGTTGCGACGTAGTGCCGTTATTCAGCGGGATGTTTGGCGGGGTTGTAAAAAAAGACCCCCGGTGATGGGGGTCTTTTGAGGGGTGATATGGTTTGGCCTGCGGGAGGGGCTGCTCTATGGGGATGAAGCGTCAGGAGTGGCTGGTATCCTTTTTCTCCGCGGGCGTGGCCGGTGCGGCGTGTGTGCCCGCGTCCGCGTAGGCCTTTTCTGCGCTGGCCGCTTCCTGCGGAGCCGCATCCTTGTGCTTCTCCGTTTCCTCGGCCCTGCGGGCCTCTTCCTGGATATTGCGCTGGAAGTCCTCCGAGGCCCTCTTGAATTCAGCCAGGCCCTTGCCCAGCGACTTGGCCAGCTCGGGCAGTTTATGCGGACCGATCACGATCAGCGCGATAACGAGGATGATGATCATTTCCGGCATTCCGATGCCAAACATAGTATAACCTCTTGATTTGTGATGGTTTGATCCGTTGCAGGGGCCCCTGTTGCGTACGTTATATTAACACCTTAAACCGCTGTTTTGGCAACAACTATTTTCTGCATTTTCCTCTTGCCATTTTTTTGTGCTGTGATATTATGCCCAAAAAATAGGCATTTTTGTGTTGTTTTCCTACCTTTCGCTGTTTATCATTCTACGTGTATCATGTTGAAACCATTACGAATCGGTGGCCTTGCCCTGGCGCACAACGTCGTGCTCGCCCCCCTGGCTGGAATCACCAATCTTCCCTTTCGCGTCCTCTGCCGTAGCGAGGGTGCCGCACTGGCATTTACCGAGATGGTCAGCGTGAACGGCTTGGTGCGCGAAGGGGCCAAGACCCTGGCACTGCTGAACAGCTGCCCCGAGGATCGGCCCCTGGGCATCCAGCTCTTCGGCGACACCCCCCGTGACCTGGCCGAGGCGGCCCGCATGGTGGAGGGGTACGGAGACCTGCTGGACATCAACATGGGGTGCCCGGTGCGCAAGGTGGTGGGAACCGGCGCAGGGAGCGCCCTGTTGCGGGAGCCGCTCAAGATCGCGGCCATCATCCGGGCGGTGCGGGCCGCCACCCCATTGCCGCTGACGGTCAAGATCCGCTCCGGCTGGCAGTGCGGGGACGACACGTTCCGCGAGATCGGCAGGATCGCCGAGGCCGAGGGGTGCGACGCCATTACCCTTCATCCCCGCAGCCGCTCCCAGATGTTCGGAGGCCAGGCCGACTGGAGCCATCTGCGGGAGCTGAAAGCTGCGCTCTCCATACCGGTGATCGGCAGCGGCGACCTGTTCACGCCGGGTGACTGCCTCAGGATGCTCGACGAGACCGGTTGCGACGGGGTCATGGTAGCCCGGGGTGCGCTGGGGGCGCCCTGGATATTCCGGCAGGTGCGCGAACTGGCGCAGCAGGGTACGTTTCAGTCGGTCAGCAATGTGGAGCGGGCCGGGATCATCCAGCAGCACCTGGCGCTCTACCTGCGGGAGTACGGCGAGGCCGTGGCCAGCCGGGAGATGAAGAAGCACATCGGCTGGTACGCCAAGGGGTTTGCCGGCGCAGCCGATATCCGCCGCGCCGCCAACAGCGCCTGCTCCACGGCGGATATTCGGACCATTTCGGAAAGGATTCGGGGGATTCCCGATGCCCATCACGCCTCCTGATACGGCAAACGACAACGGGCGCGGCCTAGGGGATTATTACGCCATCGTCATCGACAGCGTCGGCGACGGGGTGATCGTTGTCAGCCGGGACGGGAACATTACCCTGTGCAACCCGGCGGCGGAGGAGATCACCGGGTTTTCCCGGCGCCAGGCCCTGGGCGCCAGCTTCGAGAAGCTCTTTTCCCAGGAGGCGACCCTGCTGGAGATGGTCGCCAAGACCATCCGTACGGGCATCACCATCTCGGACCACGAGAACGTGGTGGTGCGCTCCACCGGCAAGGTCAAGCCGGTGGCGGTCACCTGCTACCCGTTGATGCTGGCCAGCGGCGAGAACATCGGCGCCATCCTGACCCTCAAGGACATCACCTATATCCGCGAGCTGGAGGCGGCGGTGCGCCAGGCCGACCGGCTCTCCACCCTGGGCACCCTGGCCGCCGGCCTGGCCCACGAGGTCAAGAACCCCCTGGGAGGGATCAAGGGGGCGGCCCAACTGCTGGAACGGGAGCTGACCAGCGGGAGCGACCTGCGGGAATACACCCGGGTGATGATCCGCGAGACGGAGCGCATCGACCACATCATCCGCGAACTTCTGGAGCTGGCATCACCCCGGGGGCTCAGGCTGACGCCGGTCAATCTGCACCGGGTGCTGGGCGACATGCTGCTGCTGCAGAAACAGGCGGTCGTCGGCCGGGACATCTCCTTCAGCACGCTATTCGACCCCAGCATCCCGGATATCATGGCGGATGAGGAGATGCTGACCCGGCTGTTCCTCAACCTGATCCGCAATGCCGTGGATGCCATGGGAGAAACCGGGCAGTTGACCGTTACCAGCCGGGTGATGTCGGATTACCGCATGACCCAGAATGAGCGCCAGTCGCGCATGGTGGCGGTGGAGGTGGCCGACGACGGCCCCGGCATCCCCCACGCGGACCTGGAGAACATCTGGACCCCCTTCTTCAGCACCAAGCCCAGTGGCACCGGCCTGGGCCTGACCATCTGCCACAAGATCGTGGCCGAGCACCGGGGCATGATCAAGGTGGAGTCGGATCCGGGACACGGGACGCGCTTCACGGTGTTGCTGCCGCTGGTGCAATAAAATCGGTTCGAGGTTCGGGGTTCGATGTTGAAACCTCGAACACAGAACATAGAACATAGAACAGAGGTTTTGCCATGCCATTGAACAGAATCCTGGTGGCCGACGACGAAGAGAGCATGCGCTGGGTACTTTCCAAGGCCCTGAAGCGAAAAGGTTTCAGCGTTGACCTGGCCCATGACGGCCGCCAGGCCCTGGCCCTGGTGCAGGAGAATACCTACGATCTGGCCATTCTCGACATCAAGATGCCCGGCATCAGCGGCCTCGACCTGCTGGACAGGGTGCGGGAGCTGAAAAGCGACCTGCTGGTGGTGATCATGACCGCCGAGGCCAGCATGAAGAACGCCGTTGAGGCCATGAAGCGCGGGGCCTACGACTACATCACCAAGCCGTTCGATCTGGACGTGATCGATGCCATCATCGAAAAGGTGGAGCGGGCGCGGGAGATCGCCGGCCAGGTGACGCTGCTCAAGCATGAGCTCAAGGACCGCTACCAGGTGGAGAAGAACATCATCGGCAACTCCCCGGCCATGCGCGAGGTGTACAAGACCATCGGCAAGGTGGCGGGGAGCGACGTGACCGTCCTGATCCAGGGGGAGTCGGGCACGGGCAAGGAACTGGTGGCGCGGGCCATCCACTTCAACTCGGGACGGCTCGGCAA
>DATBXI010000230.1:0-5514 GCA_036514355.1 Desulfuromonadaceae bacterium | reverse complement strand
GAGGGGGGCTGCCCAAAGCGCCATCTGGAACATCAGCAAAACGGCTGTTGTTCGGAGCGCGGCAGGCCTCTCGGATGGCGTGTACCTGTCCAGTCTCTGCATGCATTCACCCGATTCGCTCTTTGTTTGGTTTCTCTTCTGCACGCAACTCTTAGGTTTCTTCATACGGATGTTCATGCCCATCTGATCGGGCGGCTGCTTATTTGGGTCGCTTGTCTGCCTCGGTCCCCGGCATGTCGGCACTTTTGCCTGCCCTCACGCTGCTCGGGGAACTGACAATCTGTTGCACAATGTCATCCCTTAACACGATCATGACAAATTTGCTTTCTGTATCTGCGCCGTCAGGCGCATTGCCATAGGACATGGTAACGTTACCCTCGTTATCACTGGTAACCCTGTCCGGAAGTCCGAGCAGATCCATGACTTCCTGTTGAGTCGTGATGCCCTCCCTGATCACCGTAACCTGATTGAAATTGATCTGGCGGCTGACGGTGGTGCAGGCGGTCAAAACCGTAATCAATAGCAGCAGCAGAATCCGCATAGTGTTGCCTCCTTTTATCAAATAGTGTCTGTAACGATATGAAAAAGCCCAGAATTTTCTGGGCTTCAGGACGGTATCGGACGTTGCCGGACTATGTGACTGGAGCCACCTGCCGGAATCGAACCGGCGACCTATTGATTACGAATCAATTGCTCTACCATCTGAGCTAAGGTGGCGCGAGGTGATACTGTACTCAACCAGCGTCCCGGTGTCAAGGGGAGATAGGTAAAAAGCGTGGCCAGAGCAAGGGCGGCGCCTATCGCTACGCACTGATACGGCTGGCCCATTGTTGCAGTCGGAAATGGAGTGGATGTGGCAACTGCATGAAAATGTTTTTATACACCGTCATGAGTCGGCGCCTGTATCCCGGGGCCTCTTCCAATGGTACTTTGCCGATGATGGATTCGCCTTCCGGTGTATTACGGAACTATACACCCCTTCAATGGTATTTACTGTGTTTGTCCTGCATGCTCCGCATCTGAGCAGATAATCTATTGATATTAAACGGCTGTTTGACTCGTGTAGTTCGGGATTGCTGCTTGGCACGCCGGATGCTTGTAGCAAGGCAGGAGCGATAAACCAATTGAAAAGGAGGATGCCATGAAAACGTTAGCCACCATGATAGGAACAGTCGTAACCTCGGCGCCGGTCGCCGCATTCGCGGCCTCGGCCGGACGTACGGACGACAGCGGTATCTTTGTCTGGATCTTTTTGGGGTTCTGCGCGCTTATCGTCTTGCTGCAGACGCTGCCCGCCATCCTGCTCATGACCGGCATCGTCAAGGGCATGGTCGGCATGGTCAGTGACAAGGCCAAGGCCGTTGTTAAAAAATCATAGCGTCTGGCGCTCGCATCCCCATGGTGCAGCCAGGGATACCGCATCATGGGGAGAGGGGGTACTCATGAGATGCTTTCTGGATTATTCGACCCTGCTGTGCTGGTTTGCCGTGAATGCCGTTATTACCCTCTGTTTCGGCATATATCTGGGTGTTGTGTGCCTGTTCCCCGCATCAGCACCCTTTATACGCGCGTTCTTTTTCAACGCAAGGGTAGATATGGTCGTGCCCTATATAATCTTTGCCGTTATGGTGGGTTCAATAGCATCGATCACGTACTATTATGATTTATACAGGGAGGGGAAATGGAAATACAAATGAGCAGCCAAAACAGGACATGCGAACTTAAGAGGCGAGAGCCTCTTTTTTTTTGTGCGAAACAGCGATCAGACTAGCTTGAGAGTATACTCACTCCCGCTTGTCCGTGTTGACGTGGAGTTGGCAATGGAGGCATTTGCGCAGGTAGAGGATGACCATGCCATTGACATGGAAGTAGTTCCCGCACCGGGGGCATGTGACAACCGCCGACAGGAATGCGGTGATGAAGAGCAACACAAACCAGATACCAAATACCGTCCCCATGGACTTGTCCGTGGGGGAAACGGAGTGAGTTACCCACAGGGCGGGCACGTAGATAAGAACGGTTCCGAAGAACATCTTTCTCCGCCTGCGAATCCGGCTCAGCGCCGGCCCGAATGCCGCTCCATTGTCATGCTGATCGCTGGTCATGGTTGGAAACGGTTGTTTTCCTGGTCGCAACACGACCCGTTAAATTTTGCACGATTATCACTCAATGCTTGTGCGGATTGGCGTTTTGGAAACCACCCACGCGGCCAAATGTATCTCATGAAACACATGATTGTCCATCAATAGTGCACGTAACCGATTTGAGTACGGCGTCACACACGCCTCCATGGGATGAATGGCAAATAATTCGAAGGTTGCAATTATTCCGGTTTCAGACAATAATCACCCCTTCTGTAACCGTTGCTGCCAGGATTCAGTCTGTTTGATATGTGTTTTTTTTTGAGGATACCTAACTACGAAGATGGGAGAAGTGAATGCGGAAAGGTGTGCGTATTTTCTCGGCGGTTCTGGTAATGGCATGGTGTGCTGCCTGCGGCAACAATGTGACAAACCCCACCAAAACGTCCTTTCAGAATTATTCCTCGCTCACGCCTCCCATCCCACCGGTAATGGGCGGGTCGGTCCAGGGGACGCAGCTTCCGCTTGCTTTTAAAAACATAACATCTGTAACGGTCTCAACCATTGCTGGCACTGCCGGCAGCTCCGGATCGAGCGATGGGGGCAGTACCACTGTACGTTTCGGCCTCGCGAACGGCATCACCGCAGATGGCAAAAACCTCTTCATAGCCGATTTCAGCAATAATACGATCCGTAAATATTCCTTCAGCAATCATTCCACAACGACCATAGCCGGCATCGGTGGCGTTGCCAGTTCCAATCCGGTGCTCAACACCGATAGTTCCTTGTTCAGCGCCTTCGGCAGCAGTGCGGGTGGTGCGGGCAACGCCTACTTCAACGGCCCCAGCGGCATCACCACTACGGACGGGAAAAATCTGTATGTGGCGGATCAGAACAACAGCACGATCCGCAAAATAGCTATTGCATTCCGCAACAGTTCCACCGTGGTCACAACCATAGCGGGCGTTCCCGGCAGCCTCGGGTCGGTGGATGACCCGGTCGGGGTCAATGCGCGCTTCAATCATCCCACCGATATTACCACGGACGGGACAAACCTCTATGTGACCGATTCCGGCAATCTGACGATCCGTAAGATCGGACTGACCCCCCCCTATCCTGTTTGGACAATTGCGGGCTCTCCCGGTGTGAGTGGGGCCAACCCCCTGTTCCCCAGTACGGTTTCCGGCAGCGATGCGCGCTTCCAGTATCCGGCCCGCATCACCACGGACGGCAAAAACCTCTATGTCACGGACTTTGTCAAGAACACGGTCAGCATGATAGCTGTCAAGCAAAATGGCCAAAGCAAAAGCAATGTGGTCTCAACGATTGCAGGGACCCCTGTTTTTGGGTCGACTCCCGGCGTGAGCGGATCGACCGACGGCATCGGCGGGGCCGCGAGTTTCAGCAAAATCAACGGCATCACCTCGGACGGCACAAACCTGTACGTGACCGACTGCAACAACAACACAATACGCAGGTTGACGCCAGACGGGAGCGGGAATTGGACGGTTTACACGATCGCGGGTACTGCGCATCTTATCAAGACTGATCCCACCAAGACGGATTCCTATAAAGACGGTAAGGGGCCGGCAGCACAATTCAAATTCCCGGTCGGCATCACCACCGACGGAACCAGTCTCTACGTGACCGATTCCAACAATTATGTGATCCGCAAGATCCAGTGACAGGCATGTACGGTGGCCGGCATACGAGTAGAAACCGGCCGGTTTGACGGCATGCAGGCCGGGGAAGGGGCTGGTTCTTAACCGGCCCCGTTTTGTCCGCGTGAGAATGTAAGATAGCTTGAAAGCAATAAGGAGAGAGTATGAACAAGCTGGTAGTGCTGGCAGCACTGATAATGGCGCTGGCGGGGTGCGGCGGGAGCGGGACCTCGTCCGTTCCTGTTGGCACGGTTACCGTGGCCCCGGGAACATGGAAGGGGGCGGTAAGTGTCAGCCCGCCAAATCCGATTTTTACGAACTACTCGGTTCAAATGACCTTCGATAATCAAATCGTAACACAAGCGGTAATACAAGGCGTAACCCAAAACATCGTGAACGTATTCGGGTCATATTCTTCTTCGACGATCACGCCCACCACGGGCACTCTCTTCGGGACGATAACGGATTATACCGTGGCGTTGACCGGGCCGTCGTCCGGTGTGTCGTTCGGTTTTCCGTTCCCGTTCAGCACGCCCACAGGTTGCACGGTCACGCCATTGACCGTCGCCCCGGCCATACTCACAAACAATTTTGCCGGTACGGACATTCTGGTCTTCAACTTCGTCGGGACGTATAACTGCGGCGGCACACCGTTTACCGAAACCTGGGTGGCAACTCTCTACAAACATTAGGGGGCAATGGGTCACATGCCGCCGGCATCACCGTCTATGGAGATGTCGATGAGGATTGGCCCGGCCAGGACCTGACCTGTGCCAGTAACGTCATGATCCGCACCATTCGGCAACGGAGGTGTTTGGGAGAGCATGCGGGTACAGCAGGACAACTCACCATTGTTGTAAACCTCCATGAAGGCAGCCACCACGTGGGGGTCAAACTGCCTGCCGCTGAAGGTCGCCAGTTCGTTCAGTGCGGTTTCATGGCTGAGGGCCGTGCGGTAGGGACGCGTGGAGGTCATGGCGTCAAAGGCGTCAGCAACGGCGATGATCCTGCCGATGAGGGGGATTTCCTCCCCCTTTTTCCGGTCGGGATATCCGCTGCCGTCATACTTCTCGTGGTGGTGGCGGACCCCCCCGATCATGGCCCGCAGCGACTTGACATGTTCCAGGATTTCGGCACCCAGCACCGGGTGGCGGTTCATTTCGGCGAATTCATCCGGTTCGAGCCTCCCCGGTTTTTGGAGCACCCGGTCCGAAACCCCGATCTTTCCGATATCATGGAGAATGGCCGACAGGTGCAGCTCCGCCAATTGCTCCTCGGGGAGCGCCATGTGCCGTGCAATGGCCATGCTGTATTCACAGACCCTCCGCGTATGCCCTCCCGTGTAGTTGTCCCGCTTTTCCAGGGCTTCGGCAAAAGCCATGGTGACCCCAAGAAAGGTCTCACGCTGTTCCTGGTACAGCAGGGCGTTTTCTATGGCCGTGCCGACCTGGTGGGCCAGGGCTTCCAGCATCTCCAGGTCGTCGTCCGTAAAATGCCCCTCCTTTTTGTTGACCGCCTGGAGAACCCCCAGCATGCGTTCCTTGCTGGCGACCGGAACGACGATCATGTTGCGGGTCTCGTACCCCGTGGCCCGGTCCACATCCGCACTGAAGCGTTTGTCCGCCTGTACGTCGTCTATGATCATTGCGCCGCCCCTGCGCGCAATCCAGCCGGCAATCCCCTGTCCGGGCTTGAGGCGGATCTCCTTGAGCCGTGCTCCCTTTTCGCCGGTCGTGGCCTCGAAGTACAGCTCCTCCGTTTCCGGGTCGAGC
>DATBXI010000229.1:0-10909 GCA_036514355.1 Desulfuromonadaceae bacterium | reverse complement strand
TCACAACGGCTCCGGAACCCCTCGGGACCGATGAAGCTGTGGAGGCGTATGTGATCACGGTGGACCTCATGGACCCGCAGGGTGAACCAGGTCGGTTCGCTCAGGTTCCAGTCGTATCCCCGAAGTTGGTGATGGATGCGCTCGGCGATGCCGGGCGGGCCGAAGATGTCCAGGGTGTACGGGGCAGCATGGCGGTGGCGGACCAGGGTGGGGACCCCCATGATGTGGTCCATGTGGGCGTGGGAGATGAATACCGCATCAATCGGCTTGACGACCCGTTTGGCCAGGTGGGCGATCTGGCCGCAGTCAAAGAGCAGGGCCCTGCCGAGGGGGCGTATGCGCACATAGAGCAGCGGGTCGTCCAGGAGCCCCCCGAAGCAGAACGGCTCGATATACCGAAACGGGAGACGTCGTTTCCTGCTGGGCATGGCGTTGTACCCTTTTCCGGTTGCAGCCGCGCGTGCTGTTCCCTGTCTGGATCACGCAGTCGCTGTAAATAGTACTAAAGAACCATGACATTACAAGGCGGGCGCGGCATGGCCGTGATAATGCAAAATTGCGGGCCATGCCGGTTGAATTACCCGTGCAACAGGGGTAACATTACTCCCATTGGTGGAATGATGGAGGTCGCGCAGCAAAGGAGGCGGGTATGAATCTGGAGATCCATGACGTCAAGATCGAGTATCCGGAAGGGTGCAACATCATTCTCGGCCAGACCCACTTCATCAAGACCGCGGAGGACCTGTACGAGGTGATCGCCACCACGGTGCCCCAGGCCCGTTTCGGCATCGCCTTTACCGAGGCCTCTGGTCCGTGCCTGATCCGGACCGAGGGGAACGACGAGGAGTTGATCACGGGATGCGTGACCGTCCTGAAGACCATTGGCGCGGGCCATGTCTTCTGCATCCTCCTGGCCGATGCCTATCCCATCAACATCCTCAATCAGGTGAAGAACTGCCCCGAGGTCTGCCGGATCTACTGCGCCACGGCCAACCCGCTCCGGGTGATCGTGGCCTCCACCTCTCAGGGGTGGGGCATTCTGGGAGTTGTGGACGGTTTCCCCCCAAAAGGGGTGGAGAACGACGAGGACCGCAGGGAGCGGCGCGATCTGTTGCGCCGGATCGGCTACAAGCGCTAATATGATGCGGACTGAAAACGGAACCACAAGGGGGGGATGGTGAAACGTGTGATCGCTGGAAGTGCGGTTTTCGTTGTTTTGGTTGCCGCTATGTGCGGCTGCGGGAGTTCGACGCCCAATTATCCCACGACCCTTTCCGCCACCATCGGTGCCGGCCGGGTATACCTGAGCTGGTCACCCGCCTCGGGGGCCGTCAGCTACAACGTGTACCGCGGCCTGGCATCCGGACCGGTTTCATCAAAGGCCCGAATAGCGGCGGACCTCACGGATACGTTTTACACCGATGCCTCCGTCACGGCCGGCACGAACTATTACTACCAGGTGACAGGGAAGGATGTTTCGGTGACGACGAGTGGCGGGACCCAGGCCACGACGAAAACGAGCGAAACCCTGCCCTCCAATGAGGCCGTCGGCTCGCCCTAGTCGGTGTACGACGTCACGAACCTTGGATGAATGCTTGGCGAGAAGCCCATTTTGACATAGAATCGACCCCATGCTTCATTCAACGGTACAAGGGCCGTTACGGCCCATCACCCTCAGGAGGGCCGGAGTGCTGGCCATGACCAGCGCCGTGCTCAGCCTCCCCCTGTTCCTGCTCTCCCTCCGGTTCGAAGGGCGACACGATGATGTGGCGCGGACCGTGCAGCTTCTCCTGCAAGGGGTCGGCACCGGCATCTTCGTGGTGCTCATTGCCCTGCTGCGTGGGTTCCTCGTCCGCAACTGCCGCTTCCGCAAGGCCAACGCAATCATCACCGGCCTGATCCTTCTCAACCTGACCTATGCCCTGGTTTCCGCCGGCAGCCTCTTTGCCCCGCGACTCGCTGAGCAGCTCCCGTCCCTCCTGACCCCGCTGGTGATCCTGCTCGGCATTGCCCAGGCCGGCCTGGGGATACGCCTCTTCAGCCTCGAGAACGACCTGGGCGGGATGAAACGGCCCTACTGCTGGTTGAACATCATCACCGGCATCTGCCTGGCCTCGCTGCTCCTGATCCCGCTCGCCATCGTTGCCAGCGCCGTGGCCGACGTGATGTTGGGGACGATCTTCCTCCAGGAGGCCCGGCGCCTTGCACCTCCCCCGGGAGCGGACGAACAGGCCTGATGCCTCGCCATCGTGACCGGTTGAGAGCGGTCACGCCTCGTGCGCCCGGCCGTCCCGCATCTCGATCAGTCTCCCACCCAGCCGGGCAAAGCCCGGGTCGTGGGTCACCATGACGATGGTGAGCCCGGCGTTCCTGTTGAGTTCCTGCAGCACCTCCCCGATCTCCTGCGACCGTTTCGTATCCAGGTTTCCGGTCGGTTCATCGGCCAGCAGGATCTCGGGGCGGTTCACCAGGGCCCGGGCTATGGCCACCCGCTGCATCTCCCCGCCCGAGATCTGCCTTGGCAGATGGTTCATGCGATGTCCCATGCCGAGCATCCCGAGCAGCCGTTCCACTTCCCCCTCGACTCCTGGCTTGCGGTAGAAGGCCAGCGGCAGGGCCACGTTCTCCCGCACGGTGAGGGTCGGGATGAGGTAGAAATTCTGGAAGATATAGCCGAATATCTCCCGCCGGATCCGGGTGAGCTCCCGTTCGCCCAGGAGGTTCCCCTTGCCGAAAATGGTTCGTCCGGCGAGGTCCAGCTCCCCCGAAGTGGGGTTGTCGAGGCAGCCGAGGAGGTTCACCAGCGTGGTCTTGCCCGACCCGGATGGCCCCATGAAGGACACGAACTCCCCTTGCCGGATCCGCAGCGATACCTCGTCCAGGGCCCGGATCTCCTCGCTCCCCCGGCGGTAGACCCGCGCCAGCCCCCGCGCCTCCAGCGACACCGTGTTCCTGGTCATCATCCCTCACCCCGTATCGATTCCAGCGGGCGCATCCTGCCCGCCTTCCAGGCCGGATACAGACCGCTCGCGAGACCTACAGCCACGATGATCGCCAGGGTCAGGGCAGCAAGCCTGATGTCGATCATTACCAGACCTCCGCTCGGTGCGTAGGGGAGGATGCTTCTGACCATGATATCGGTGACCCTGGCAAAGGCCAAAGCAAACACGATTCCCCCGACCCCGCCGCAGGCGCAGAGGATGAGGGTCTCCGTCCAGACCAGGCGGAAGATGTCGCCCGGCATCGCGCCCATGGTCTTGAGGATGCCGATCTCCTGCTTCCGCTCCAGGACCGACATGAGGATCGTGTTGATGACCCCGACCATGGCGATGATGATGGCGACGATCGCGATGGAGAGCACCATTACCCGGGCCGTTGAGATGAGTTTCATGATCGTCTGCTTTACCTGGCTGAAGCTCACCACCTGCACGTCCGGCAGCTGATAGAGGGCGTTTTCCAGCTTGCTGCTGTCCGCGTCCTTTTTTATCTTGATCCCGATGGTGGTGATCTTGTCGATTGCCGATATCTTCTGCAGGGTCTTCAGGGGGACAAAGATCGTGCCGTCATCCTGGGTCCCGGTCCGCTCCAGGATTCCCACTACCTTGAGCGGGATGTTCTTTTCGGGAACCATGATCATGTCTCCCACCTCCCGCTGCTCCAGTTCGGCGGCTTCGAAACCCATGACCGCCTCGGTGGCATGTTCATCGCGGAACCACCCCCCCTGGCGGAAGCGGAAGAAGGGCTTCATGGCCGGGTATGTGGCGATCTCGACGCCATAATATCCGGCGATGCCCCCGCCGTCTCCCTTGTTGGGATCGAAGAAGGCCTGCATCAGGATCGGGGTGACCTTGTCCACTGCGGGATTGCTAACGATGGAGTCCACCATTGAGCGGTCTATGTACCGCAGCCCAGCTCCCCCCTGCAACATCATCGTGGCCGCCTCGTAGGGGCATCCCTTGGCCATGACCATGAGCTGGTACCCCATGTTGTCGATGTCGCGATTGAGGGCCTGCTCGTAGCCCCGGTTGAAGCCGAGCAGGCTGACGAGCACCCATGACGAGAGCATGATGCCGACCAGGGTCAGCAGGGTGCGGACCTTCTTCCGCAGGAGATTCTTGAGGGCGACCTGGAACCTGCTGATCATGTACTTGGCCTTTCCGCCGAGTAGAAAAACTCATCCATGAGAATGAGGTTTTTCTTCACCGCACGCAGCAGGCCCAGGAAATCGGTCACCGCCTCCGGAGCGGGATTGTGGAGCGCAGCCACCTTGCCGGAGCCCTTGCCGCCGACGGTGTCGTATTGTTCAAAATCCTTGAGGGTCAGGCCGACAAACCGCCTGCCAAAGGCGGGGGAGGTGAACTTCTTTGTCCACGGGCCTGCCATCCTCTGGATATAGAACGCCTTGATCACGCCATTCATGTCCAACGAGAGAAAGACCTCGAGAACGCCGTACTGCCCCTTCTGGTTCACGCCGTGGACGTAGCCGATTTTCCGCTTCCCGTTGTAGATCTCGTAGATCGTGTACGGGACATTGAGAGGCGCGTAGAGAGCCGGAAAGCCGCCGAGACGCGTTTCGACTTTCCGCAGCAGGGGTGGGCCGCCCCGTGCGGCAAAGGAGAAGTAGCCCGTCTTGAAGCTGGTGGATTCCGGGAACAGCCAGGGCACGTCGCTGACGGGATTGTTCAACTCGCAGTTGACGGCGGCGGAAACCGGGATCGCCATGGCGAGGCAGAGGAGGAGCGCCGCAAGACAGGCAGACACGGCTGCCGACAGTATGGAGTGGTGTTTTCGTGCCATCCGGATCACGGTGTCGCCCAGTTGTTCAGCCAGCCGCTCTTCTTGACGAGGCCGTCTTTGGCGAGTTGAACGATATAGCATCCCTTCGATGCATAGCGCTGTCCCGCCCCGAAGTTGAGATGGTCATACAGGGGGACATTGGGATCCATGATCGTCCCGATCACATCGAGCAGATAGTCGCGGTAATAATTTCCCCTCATGTCTATGAATGCCTGCTCCAGGATCAGCGTCAGGATGTAGGACTGTTGCGATGCCCTGACCGCGGCTGCCGCATTTGCCTGTACGTTGAAATTCTTCACCCCCATCGTTGCCGAACTTTTTTCCTGGAGTGTCGGGGAAATCCCGTACGGATAGGTTATGTAGGTGAACTCCTGGACCTGTTTGCCCAGCGAAAACATGCTCGTGCCCAGAAAGCTCGATGAAACCAGGACCATGGCGGGCCTGTCCTTCACGGCAGCCGTCATCTCCAGTGTCTTGAGGGCGTCCACGCCATCCCACAGGACAAGTGCGGCCGGTTTTTCCCGGGCCAGTTCCTGCTGCAAGCGCTCTGCGGTCAATGACTCTCCCGCTTTCAGGCTGATGGTCACCGGTGCCTTGTGCCCGAAATCACGCCAGGTTTCCAGAAATCCTTTGGCAAGCGCCCGCCCTTCAGCAGTGTCGCGGACGATGTGGAGAATCGGCTTGTCCTTCAACTCGTCCCTGGCGTTGAGGAAGCTGGCGGCGCCTTCTCCCTCCTGGTAGTATCCTTTGGAAAAATACAGAGTATACCAGTCGGATTGCGAAATAACGGGAAAGTCGGTGATCGGGAAGATATTGGGGAGATGGTTCTCCTCGCAGAACTGGTGGATCGGCTGCCATTCCCCGTGCGTCATCCCTCCCAGGATGGCGAATACCGGCTCCTTGCGGTAGTAGTCATCCAACTGCCTGCGCCAGGTATCGGGAGCGCCTTTCAACACCCAGCGGGACAGGGATAGCTTCCGGATTCCCGTTTGCTTGGGGGTCAGCATCGTTTCTGCCATGAGACGGGACCGGTAGCTTGTCGACCTGTCCCGTGTGGCCCTATCCCATGCCTGCGGGTCGGACAGGTTTTTCTGGTTCGTGTTTCTGATGTAATTTTCCAGCGGAACCAGCATGGCGCGCTGCTCTTCGGGGGTGGTCGCGTCCGTGATGATGGTGGCGAAGCGGATCGTCGTATCCGATACGCCGGGTGAGAATTCCGCGGAGAGCGATTTCAGATACGTGATAAGGAGCTTCATCTCCTTGTCGTCAAGGAGATACCGCGGCATGGCGTCATCCATTGTGCGTCCGTTGGAATCGACGCCTTTCCGCAGCGTATCGGCCAGCGACGCATCGGTATAGGCGGGGCGGGGGCGCAGTGTCTGGTATTTTTTCAGATGCTGCTGCACAAATTGGCCGGTATTGAAGGGGAACGGATTGTTTTCGTTGGTTTCAGGCTGGTAAACCTGGAAGGGTTTGAAGAGGTTGGCGCCGTTCGCTGGAGGCGTGTAGACATTGCCCTCAAAAGCGCCGAGTCCGCTGCGCAGGTGGCAACTGGCGCAGGCAAAGGTCGTGCCGGGGACCGCACCTCCCTTGAGGGATGCCTGCAACGGTTCTCCCGACGGCAGGATCCCCTCGCGGTAGATCCGCTCTCCCAAGCGCAGTGCTTCCTGGGGTGCAGTCGCGGGCTCAGGCTGTGTTGCGAATGAGCGTTCCGGTCCCGGTACGATCGAAAGGGCCATGCCGCAGATCACCGAGATCGTGAGGCACCATGCGTAACTGCGTCTTTTCAGGTTGTTCATGTGGCCACACCTCCTGAAGCTGGTAAAGGCAGGATGGAATCGGTTCGACTGTATCGGGTTGTTCGGTTGATTGCTTAATGTGATGCGAGCTGTGCGGTTGCCTGCCCCCCGCCTGGTTCTGCCGCGCTAGAGATCGAAGAGGTAGGCGCCGCGAAGCACCACGGTTCCCTTTTTCAGGAACGTGAACGTGATTTCCCAGTCCCCCGGCATGACCAGTCGCACCGGGAGGAGGTAGACCCCCTTGTTCGAAAGGGCGAACTCCTTGTCGCCGCTGGCGTGGGCGCCCCGCATGGACGGCATGTCCGCATCGCCCTTGACGGCGAACGAGGTGTCCCGCTTCCCGTCGCTGCTGAATATCTCCACCCTCATGATGGCCATGCCGAGCTTCGCCGGCTTTTCGAACCCATAGGTGAAATAGTGGTCGGCGCCGAGGGGAATCTTCTCTCCCGGTTTTGCCAGCACCCGATAACCGGCCCGTACGGCCGGAGACGAGGCGGCGGAAGCGGGCGGCGGAGCCGCAACCGCCATGGCGAACGCCAACAGTGTCCAGATCAGCATCGTCGTTACCTTCATGAACTCCATCCTCCTGAAACGCGTCGGCATCTGTGCCGTCAATGGTGGTCCGCGCCCTCCTGCCGCTTCATCTTTCTGAATTCACGGATCATCTTGGTGTCCTGGTACATGTCGTCATAGGCCGCCTTGATCGCCTCGTCAAACGTGACGATCCTGCCGCCATTCGCCCGGACGAATCGTTCGGCCGCTGCCCTGTCGGCAAAGGCCCATTTGGCCTGGCCGGTCATGACCCCTTTCTTGCTCCCCCCCATCACCCAGACCGCTTCTTCGGCGTCGAGAAGCTCCTTGCGGTCATAGTCGGCGACGCGCACCATGACCGGGATCCTGTCGATGGTGTTGGCCAGTTCGACCGCTGTGCAGTGCAGGCTGCAGGTGCCGACCGCAGAGCCGTCCTCATACTCGATGACCATCCGGCTGTGGCTGAACATCCCCCTGTTCATGCCGCACAGGTGGCACGAGGGGGCGTGCGGCACGTCGCTTGACGGGACCGCACGGGCAACTGCAGCTACACACAGACACAGCCCCAGAACGAGCAGCATAACGATGCGCATGAAGGTCTCCATTGTGAATTGATTATTTTCCCAGCGTGGCATGCGGAAATTATTAATGCGTACGCTTGAATATAGCTCGCGTTTCACCAAAGTCAAATGAGCCCGGATAAAGAAGGGTCGGAATTGTTGGCATTTCCCGGGTGACGTGTGATACCCTGGGCCGCCAGGGAGCACGCGGAGGGCCGGACACCGTGCCGGCTCCGTGGCGGCCGCGGATGGCGCGGTTACTGGGGAAGCATCCCTTTTTGAAAGGAGCCACATGCACATCGAACCCGCGACCCTGGAGAGCGGCAACGCCATCCCCCTGCTGCGGACCCTGGACATCCACCTCAGGGAGATCGGCGATCACCATGCGGTGATGGAGGTCACGGTGGGGGACATCCACCGCAACTACTTCGGCGGCGCCCATGGCGGGCTCCTGGCCACCCTGGTGGACACGGTTTCCTTCTTCCCCCGGCCTCTGCTCCCTTCCGGCCGGGCCTGCACCACTACCAACCTGAACGTCACCTATGTCCGGCCGGCGGCCCTGGGGGACACCCTGACGGCCCGCTCAGAGCTGATCCACCTGGGGCGGCGCATGGCCAGCATCGCCATCCGGGTGGTCAACCAGGAGCGGAAGCTGGTCGCCCACGGCACCGCCACCCTGATGATCCTGTAGCAGGTTGCTGAAAAAGAGTCATCTCGCCGCCGTCCTCGAAAGCCTCTTTGTGCGACGTAGCGCTGCAACCCTCACCCAATCCCTCTCCCGGAGGGAGAGGGCAAGGCATGCTCTCCCCCTCTGGGGGAGAGATAGAGAGAGGGCTGTCTCCGCGAGGCTTTCTGCGGGTGCGACGATCTAACCCTTTTTGAGCAACCTGAGTTAGTGCTATTTTCTCCCCCTTGACACCCTCCGACGTGTCGGTTATGGTTGTCATATGACAACCATAACGGCACACGCTTCCATGAACGCGCTTACCCCCCGGCAACAGCAGGTACTTGCCATCATCAACGACTTTACCGGCCGCTGCGGCTACCCGCCCTCCCTGCGGGAGATCGCGGCCCAACTCGGCATTAAGGGTACCCTCGGGGTCAGCAAGCACCTGGAGGCCCTGGAGCGCAAGGGATATCTTCAACGCCGGGGGCACCGTTCGCGCTCCATCACCCTGGCGGGGACAGCCCCCGCCGTGTCCCTCCCCATTGTCGGCAGGATCCGGGCCGGCCTCCTGCACCCGGCCCAGGAAGATATCGCCGGCCATTTGGCCGTGGATGCGGGGACGGTAAAAGGGGACGGGTGTTTCCTCCTGCGGGTGGAAGGGGATTCCATGATCAACCGGGGCATCCTGGACGGCGACCTGGCCTTGATCCGCCCCCAGGCCGTGGCCGACAACGGCGAGATAGTGGCGGTCATGGTGGACGGCGACGCCACCCTGAAGCAGTTTTTCCGTGAACCCGGTCGCATCCGGCTGCAGCCGGCCAATCCCAACTACGAGCCGATCATCTGTCTCCCCGGCGATGGGGACGTGACCATCGTCGGCAAGATGATCGGCCTGTTCCGTTCCCTGGCGTGAGCGCCGTGGAGCGGATCGGGGAACCCATACGGGTGGCGGCGGTGTTCGAACCGGGGCAGCCGGTCCGGCCGGTCTGGTTCGACTGGCAGCGCAGGAAGCACACGGTTACCCGGGTCACCTACTGCTGGCAAGGCCGGGCCGGGGAGCACACCCTGCTCTACTTCGCGGTCAGCGACGGCAGCGACCTGTTCGAGCTGGTCTACGACACCGTCGACCAAGGCTGGACCCTGGACGGTGTCGAGGCCAATTAATATGTACGATACCCCTTAAGCCCGTTGACCAGTGTCCCGTATGCACCGCACCATCCTTCACATCGACATGAACGCCTTCTTCGCCTCGGTGGAGCAATCCGTCAACCCGGCCCTGCGCGGCCGGCCCATCGCCGTCACCGGCAGGGGAGGGCGGAGCATCATCCTCACCGCCTCCTACGAAGCCCGGGCATTCGGCGTCCGGACCGGCATGGCGGTGTGGGAGGCGAAACGCTGCTGCCCGGAACTGATCCTCGTTGTCGGCGACAACCGCAAATACACCCACACCTCCAAAGAGATCATGGCCATGCTGCAGGACTATACCCCGGAGGTGGAGGTCTTCTCCATCGACGAGGCCTTCATGGACGTGACCCGGTCCCTTGCCCTGTTCGGCAGCCCCGAAACCATCGCCCTGGAACTCAAGGAGCGCATCCGTCACCGCTTCGGCATCACCTGCTCCGTCGGCATCGCCCCCAACAAGCTCCTGGCCAAGCTGGCCAGCGACATGCAGAAGCCGGATGGCCTGGTCACCATTATGCCGGATGCCATCCCCCGCATCATGGAGCGCCTACCGGCCAAAGACCTGTGCGGCATCGGCCGGAAGACCGAGCGGCAGCTGGCCCTCATGGGGATCCGCACCTGCGGCGAGCTGGGGCGGTGCAGCGAGGAGCGGCTGACCCGCAAATTCGGCATCACGGGCGCGCGATTGAAGGAGATGGGGCAGGGGAGGGACGACAGCCCGGTGGTGCCCCACACCGAGGACGACGAGGTCAAGTCGGTGGGGCACAGCACCACCCTGGACCGGGACATCGAGGCGCGGGAGGATATCCTGCGGGTCCTGCTGCGGCTCTCCGAGATGGTGGGGCGCAGGGCGCGACGCTACGGGGTCAGTGGCCGCACCGTGAGCCTGTACGTCCGGTACGCCGACTTCTTCACCAGCTTCGGCAAACAGGCAAGCTTGGCCGGTCATATCAACCTGAGCAGTGATATCTTCAAGGCGGTGGTGGGGATCCTGGACACGGTCCGGCTGGAGCAGCCGGTCAGGCTGCTGGGGGTGACGCTCTCCAATCTCCACTGCCAGGGGGAGCAGCTGCCCCTGTTCGAGACGGAGCGCAAGAAGGCGTTTGCCACCCGGGCCATGGACGCGGTCAACAGCCGCTTCGGCGAGTTTACCGTGACTTTCGGCAGCCTGCTGCCCGAGGGGGAGCGGAACGGCTCGTTCGTCATCGCCCCGGCCTGGCGGCCGAGCGGGATCAGGAATGTGGATGTGAAATGAACGCTAGGCGGCGCCGGCTCAGGATGCGCCGCCTGCGCCGGTGAGCACGCAGGGCCGGGTGGAGGCTGCGCTCGATGCGGGCCATGATCCGGTCGGTGATCTCCTGCAGATAGTCCTT
>DATBXI010000228.1:0-8237 GCA_036514355.1 Desulfuromonadaceae bacterium | reverse complement strand
GTGAATTGCTGAAGCAACTGGAGGGGTACGACCTGGCTCGAGTTGCCGAGCAGACCGGCCTGGGACAGGAGCAGATTGCCGAGGTGGCCCGGGAGTTCGCCACCACCCGCCCGGCCCTGGCCATGGTCGGAGAGGTGCCCGCCTTCCACACGAACGGCGCCGAAGCGGTGCGAGCCGTGCATTTGCTGAACCTGCTGGCTGGCAACCTGAACCGTCCCGGCGGTGTCTACCCGGACGCGGGCGCGCCGGACGGGCCGGAGCATTCCTTCAGCGAACTGCGTGCCCTGACGGACCGGATGGCCAATGGCCGCATCCGGGTGGCCCTGATCCAGGGGGACCCGGTCCATGCCATTCCGCCGGCCACCGGCTTCCAGCAGGCCCTGAGCCGGGTGCCGTTCGTGGTCAGCTTCTCGACCATCCTGGACGATACCGCCCTGCAGGCCGACCTGATCCTGCCGGACCATGCCGCCCTGGAGAGCTGGGGGGACGTGATTCCGCTGGCCGGCACCCGCACCCCCGTGGTGGGGCTGATGCAGCCGGTGGTCACGCCGCTCCTGGACACCCGTCCGTTCCCCGATGTGCTGCTGGCTGCGGCCCACGGGCTCGGTGGTGCAACTGCCAGCGCCCTCCCCTTTGCCTCCTACCCGGAGATGCTGAAGGTGAGCATGCAGAAGCGGCTGGGCCGCTCGAATGGCGCGGCATTCGAGACGCAATGGGTGGAACTGCTCCGGCAGGGGGGGCTGTTCGGAACTGCCAACGGCCGTGCAAAAGGATATGGCTGGGTGCCCGGTTCAGGCCTGCCCGATCCCGGCAAGCCCCGCTTCAGCGGGGATGAGCAACAGTTTCCGCTGCATCTCCAGGTCTACCCCTCAACCGCCTTCCACGACGGCCGGGGCGCTGCCCTCCCCTGGCTCCAGCAACTCCCCGACCCCATGACCACCGTGGTCTGGGACAGCTGGGTGGAGATCAACCCCAAGACCGCCGCCAGCCTGGGGATCAGCCAGGGAGACCTGGTGGAGGTGACCTCGCCACGGGGCGCGGTGCGGCTGCCGGTGGTGCTCTACCCCGCCATCCGCCCCGACCTGGTGGCGATCCCCCTGGGGCAGGGGCATGTGGCGGGCGGCCGCTACGCCCGTGGGAGGGGGGTGAACCCCCTGGACCTCGTTGTCCTGCCGGATGGGGGAAGTGAAGCGCTGCCGGCCTGGAACGCCACCCGGGTACGGGTGGCCCGCATCTCGGAGCGGGGCGGGCTGGTGACGGCGGGGCATCCGCAGGGGAGCTACCGGAGCGAACTGATCGAGATATAACCCCTCCCTGCCTCCCCTTATCAGGGGAGGAGTCAAGGCTTCCCCCCTGATAAGGGGGGATTGAGGGGGGTTGGAAAAAGGAACTCCGTATGGAAAAAATGACCAGTCCATACCGATGGGGGATGGTGATCGACCTGGACCGCTGCACCGGCTGCGGCGCCTGCGTGGTGGCCTGCCAGGCGGAGAACAACGTGGCCCTCTGCTCGAAACGGGAGATCAGCGAGGGGCGCAACATGCACTGGCTCAGGATCGAGCGCTTCTGGGTGGGGGAGTACCCGGACGTGCGGGTCCGCTTCCTGCCGGTCATGTGCCAGCACTGCCACGACGCCCCGTGCGAGCCTGTTTGCCCGGTCTATGCCAGCTACCACAATCCCGACGGCCTGAACGGCCAGGTCTACAACCGTTGCGTCGGTACCCGCTACTGCGGCAACAACTGCCCCTACGCGGTGCGGGTCTTCAACTTCTACCAGCACGACTGGCCGAGGCCGCTGGACAACCAGCTCTCCCCGGACATCACCGTCCGCACCCGCGGGGTGATGGAGAAGTGCACCTTCTGCATCCAGCGGATCCGAAGGGCCAAGGAGGAGGCCAAAGGGGAGGGGCGCCTGATCCGCGATGGCGAGGTGCAGCCGGCCTGCGCCCAGACCTGTCCCGCCGAGGCGCTGGTGTTCGGCAACCTGGCCGATCCGCGGAGCCGCGCGGCCCGGCTCTCGCGCAGCCCCCGCCGCTTCCGGCTCCTGGAGCACCTGGGCACCCACCCCTCGGTCTTTTACCTCAAGGGAGGAGGGCGCGAACATGTCTGAATTTCATAAGTCCCATTCGTCCTCCATGTCCCATGAGACTAATGAGACCTATGGGACCAATGAAAAAAGCGCCTCACAGCTGAACGACGAGCTCCTCTCCTCGCTCCGCACCCCGACCTGGCGGTGGTACGGGCTCGCCCTGTTCCTGGGCGCGGTGGTGGCCTGGGGGCTCTACGCCTTCACCTACATGGTGACCAGCGACATGAGTTGCACCGGCCTGGACCGGCCGGTCATGTGGGGGATCTTCATCGTCAACTTCGTCTTCTGGATCGGCCTCTCCCACTCGGGCACCATGGTGTCGGCCATCCTGCGCCTCTCCCGGGCCAACTGGCGCCGGCCGATTTTACGCGCCGCCGAGGCCATGACCGTGTTCACCGTTGCCGTGGGCGGCCTCTTCCCGCTCATCCACCTGGGGCGCAACTGGGTCTTCTTCTACCTGATCCCCTACCCCAACCAGCGGGGGCTCTGGCCCAACTTCCGCTCGCCGCTCCTGTGGGACGCCACGGCGATCCTCACCTACATAACCGGCAGCTCCCTGTTCCTCTACCTGGGGATGCTTCCCGACCTGGCCGTGGCCAGAGACCGGGCGCAGGGCTGGCGGCACAGGCTCTACACCATCCTCGCCATGGGGTGGCGGGGAACTGCCCGCGAATGGGTGCTCTTCCAGAAGGCATCGACCCTGATGGCGGCGCTGATCATTCCGGTGGCCGTGTCGGTACACTCCATCGTTGCCTGGGACTTCGCGGTCACCGTGGTACCCGGCTGGCACAGCACCATCTTCCCCCCCTACTTCGTCATCGGTGCCATCCACTCTGGGGTGGCGGCCGTCATCACCCTGATGATCATCATCCGCAAGGCCTTTCACCTGGAGGGGTACCTGACCCCGCTCCACTTCGACAACATGGGGAAGCTCCAGCTGGTCATCGCGCTCCTCTGGTCATACGCCTACTTCGTGGAGGTCCAGACCACCTGGTACGCCCATGAGCCGATCGAATGGGAGGTCTTCGGCTTCATGGCGGGCAAGTACACCCTCATCCTCTGCCTGATGCTCTTCGGCAACGCGATCGTGCCGATCATCTGCCTCTGCTTCAAGCGGCTGCGCCGCTCCATCCCGGTGATGCTGGGGATCACGCTGCTGATCAACGTCGGGATGTTCATCGAGCGCTTCCTGATCATCGTGCCGTCCCTCTCCCACAAGAACATGCCGTTCGTCTGGGGGACCTACCGCCCCTCATGGGTGGAGCTCTCCGTCACCGCCGGCGCCTTTGCCGGGTTTGCCCTGATGTACACCCTGTTCGCCAAGACGTTCCCCATAGTGGCAACGACCGACGTGCGGGAGCTGGCGGCCCGCGAGGCCGAGGTGCCCATGGGACGGACCATGGTTTCTTCCATCGCGGGAAAGGAGTAGCCCCATGGAGACCCTCGGTATCTTCAGGGATGTTGCAAGCGCGGCCCGGGCCGTGGAGGGGCTGGTGCGGGCAGGGTTCACCGAGGCGCAGATCACCTCGCTCACCTCGGTCCCCTACCCGGACGGGGTGCTGGTGCGGACCAACCACCGTTCCTGGTTCCGCTGGTTCACCCTGGGGTGCGGCATCGTCGGCGCCGGCGTTGGTTTTCTCCTGGCGGCCGGCACCGCCTGGGTCTACCCGGTAAAGACCGGCGACAAGCCGATCATCGCCCTGTACCCCACCGGCATCGTCACCTACGAGCTGATGATGCTCTTCTTCCTCGTCGGCACCATCGTGGGGATGTTCCTGGAGATGAGGCTCCCCCCTCTGAGGCCGCGCCTCTACGACCCGGCCATCGCCGAAGGGTGCATCGGCATCTGCCTCGCCATTCACCCCGGCGGCGAGCCGGTTGCCTGTGGTACGGTGACGCGGCCGGAGGAGTGCGTCGGTGGCGCCGCCTCCCTGTCTCCCGTTGAGCAGCGGGAGCGGGCCGAGGAGATCATGCGGCAGGCCGGGGCGATCAGGGTCATCGGAGAAGGGTAAATTGAGATAGGAAAATCCCCTAGCCAGGGTGAGGGGGAAGGTCGATGATGTGGCATCGCTGCCCCCTCATCCGGCCTTCGGCCACCTTCTCCCTCAGGGAGAAGGAATCTCAGGCATAGGCATCAGCATCAGAACATTTCATCCAAACGGTGAAGGCTATGTTCTCAACGTCATTGATCATGGGTTACGGCCTCTGCGTCCTCTGCGGTGCGATTGCCATCAAGAGGATGAGCGGTATGGGGAGGACAGTCATTATTGCCCTTGCGCCGCTGCTGATGGCGGCCATATGGATGGACCGGCAGCCATCCCCCAAGCCGTACCAGGCCCCGGTACTGACCCCGCCCGCCGGCAGCGTCCCGGTTACCGGCCGGGAGACCGTCACGCAGGAGAGCGCGCTGAAGAACCCCGTCGCCCCCAGCGCGGCATCCCAGGCACGGGGTGCGGCGCTCTTCAGCATCAACTGCGCCCTGTGCCACGGCCAAACCTCGCCCGAACGCGGGCCGGTCGGGAAGAAGTTCGTCCCTCCCCCGCCGGGTCTCGACCGCAGCCTGCTCCAGGCGCTGGACGATGCCACCATCTTCAAGGCCGTCACCTTCGGTTTCGGCCGCATGCCCTCCTTCCGGGACAAACTCACCCCCCAGGAACGCTGGGACCTGGTCAATTTCCTGCGCACCCGCAAGTAACGAGAGTCGGAATTCCCGATGCCTCGGCAATCAGCACTGTCGATCCATTCAACCGCGGCTGGCGGCGCGGGGACCGGAAGGCAGGCTCATGGGCGCGCTCATGCCGACCCGGCTCCTGTCCCACCATCTGGCCGTGGCACGACGCGTGGCCCAGGCGGAGAGGTGGTAGCGGTAGACCACCAGCCGGATGGCGGCGGGGGGTGCATCACGAAAGGGTACTGTGCCGAACAGGGACATAACTGGTGGCGAACCTTCCAGCAGGCGTTGCACGAGCCGGACGAGCCACGGTTCCACGTGGGTGGGGTCGAGGGCGGCAAACCACATCTGCCAGTCCAGCCGCGGCTGATGGGGGGCCGCCTGCCGGGGCGGCGTCAGGGTATCCCCCGGTTTCCATCTGAATTCGTACGGTTGCCACTCATTCAGGTCATTGCTTCCCTCGATGACGAACTCGAACCGTTTGGTGGTCATGACCGCGAACAGGCCGTAGGGGCTGGACACGTACCACGGCCCGCAGGCGGCCAGGATCCGGGACAGCCAATGGGGCCGCACGAAGAGCCTGAGGAGTTGCAGGCCATTCAACAGGATGAAGGCGGAAAAGATGACGCTGACCAGGCCGACCATGAACGGTGCAGGGGGCATCGATGCGGGCAGGAGCCCGACCAGGCCGGCCGGGCCCAGGTAGCGGTCATCCAGGAGCGGCACGGCCAGGACGATGGTCAGGATATTGAAAAACCCGTAATTCCCGGTCAGGAAGATCAGCCCCTGGAAGAAGAGCAGCAGGCAGAAGCAGGCAAGCCGGCACGGTGCAGGCCCGAGGGCCAGAAACGGCACGATCAGCTCGAAAAAAAGGGTAGCCAGCGTGGAAAGCCGCTGCAGCCTCTCCGGCAGCTGGTGGGCGTACCAGGCAATGCGGTTGGGGATGGGCTGGGTCTCGTAATGAACGCACATGGCCCGCAGGTTACGCCAGTTCGGGTCGCCGCTGGTCAGCTTGACCGCTCCGGCCGAGAACATGAATCGGAAGATGAAGAACTGGCAGGCCAGGCAGACCAGGGGGGGCGGGGGAGACACCAGGGGGAGGAAGATGGTCATGAAGCCCGCCTCCAGCAGCAGCGCATCCCATTGGTAGGAGAGAAATTCCTGGCCCATGGCGGCGAAGGAGAGGTAGATCAGCCAGAGGAGGATGAGGGCGGGCATGGTCAGCAGCCCGGCAACGAGAAGCAGCGACAGGCAAACCCCGGCAGCGGCGCAGCCGGTGATGAAGGCGTCGTTTGCCGCGAACCAGAACAGGCTGGGGAGGCGGAGCCGGATTGTGGTGCCGAAGGTGAGACGCAGGGCTGCCACATGGTCACGGATCGGCAGGATGCCCCGGGCGCCGTACAGCCCCCGCACCTGGACGAACAGGGAGCCGAAGGCCAGCAGATATACGACACCCAGCAGACGCGGAAACAGCCCGATGCTGATGCCGCAGGACGGGGCGATCATCCGGGTTTGCCATGGCCGATCCGGCAGGAGCCCGTCGTACAGGCGTCGTACCGTCTGGGCAGGTATCTGCGGATGCGGGCAAAGCCACGGTAACAGAGACGGGCCACCGGATTAACCACCGGCAGGGTAACCAGCGCCCCCAGCAGGCCGAGGAGCGTCGAGGCCGGGAAGGCCTGCCAGATGGCCCAGAAGGCCTCCACGTTGCGGTAGACCGTGCCGTCCCGGTCAATGGCATGCATCTGGTACATGAGCTCGTCCAGCGTGATGCCCAGGGGTGCGGGGTCGAAATCCGGCGTGTTGATATCCACCAGGATCAGCCGCCCTTCCCGGTCCATGCGGCCGTATCGTTCAATCTCCGTCGCGCAGACGGAGCATGCGCCGTCGTAGTAGATGCGCAGGGGGAAGTGGGGTTTGTTCGGCATGCATCTCACCTGCTTCCGCTGTTCACGCTATTGATGCGTCGTTACGGCTCTTTATTCTTCGACCTCCAGCAGGTTCGTGACCCGGTCCACGCGGAAGACGTACCAGCAGTCCGCCTCGGCCATCCGGCGCTGGGTTGCGTTTTTCACGAGCCCTTGCAGGGTCACGCCATAGTCGCGGCACGTGACCCGAATCTGCGAGGCGGTGACAAAGGGGTCCTTCTCCAGGACCAGGCGAATGGCGTCCACCACCTCATCATCATTATCCTCCTCGGGAGGAGATACCTCAACCCCGTTGACCACGTCCCTGCTCCCCGGCACCCACCAGGCCAGCACCCCGGCCAGCCGCTTGGCGGAGAGGCTCGGCACCGCGCCGTTCAGGATCACGACCCCGTCGCTCACCTCCACGTCGATACTCCCCTCCATGCCTTGATCGGCTTCCCTGACCACCTCCGGCTTGCCCTTCACCATGGCCCATACGGCGCACGAGGCAAGCAGGTTCTCGGCCAGCAGGGCGGTGCAGATGTGGTCCCGGATCTCGCCGTCCTGCATCCGCTGGGCAGGGACAAGGCGCAGCCGGTCCACGATCCCGCTCACGCCGGGGACCGCCGCCGCTGCTTCCAGCGCCCGTTTTTTCGCCTCGATGCTGTCTACCTCTCCCTCCAGGGTGAGCGCACCGTCATTGAATTCCAGGCGCACGGGAAAGCGGTGGAGATTGACGGACGGCTCCCGCTCCAAGGCCGCGGCCACATCGCTCATGATCTGCTTGTTGCCCATGGAATCATCCTCCCTGCCCGCTAGATGCCGGTCATGGACAAGTCTACCCCATTATCCCCCGCCGTCCAGCCGCCCGGACGAGGTTCGGAACCGCCCTGTTTCAGATTGACAATTTCCCCGTATACGGCACAATTAAGCCCATCGCGGAACCCCGGCACATGACGAGCACGCGCAGCCATCATCCTGACCAGGAGAACGGCCATTCCATCCCTCGACACCATCCGAAATATCGGCATCATCTCCCACATCGACGCGGGCAAGACCACCGTGTCGGAACGGATCCTCTTTTACAGCGGCGAGACCCACAAGATGGGCGAGGTGCACAACGGCCAGGCGGTCATGGACTGGATGCCCCAGGAGCAGGAGCGGGGGATCACCATCACCGCCACCGCCACCACCTGTCACTGGGGGGAGCTCTGCATCAACCTTATCGACACCCCCGGCCACATCGACTTCACCATCGAGGTGGAGCGGAGCATGCGGGTCCTGGACGGGGCCGTGGCTATCTTCAGCGCCGTGGAGGGGGTCCAGCCCCAGAGCGAATCGGTCTGGCGCCAGGCGGACCGCTACCGTGTCCCCCGGATCTGCTTCATCAACAAGATGGACCGGGTCGGCGCCGACTATAGCCGGACCCTGGCCCAGATGGAGGCGCGGTTGAAGGCGCGCCCCGTGCTCCTCCAGCTCCCCATCGGAGAGGAAGGAGAGTTCAGCGGCGTGATCGACCTGCTGAGCGGGGAGGCGCTCCTGTTCGACGAATCCGACCTGGGGCGCACGG
>DATBXI010000227.1:0-2063 GCA_036514355.1 Desulfuromonadaceae bacterium | reverse complement strand
CCAGATGCCCCTTGCAACGGCCCGGCCTTGCACGTATCATTACACCAGTGATGTCCGGCTCAACCGCACTTTCCCCTCTCCCTGGCCCTCTCCCACAAGGGGAGAGGGAACTGTAATGCCCCCTCCCCTTTATGGGAGTGGCAGGGGGAGGGTAAAAAGGAGATACCTCCATGAGAATCAGAATCAAAGAGTTGTTGGCAAACGGCACCCCAGGCCGGGAGTGCGAGCTCGCCGGCTGGGTCCGCTCGGTACGGACGTCCAAGGAGGTGGCCTTCATCACCCTCAACGACGGTTCCAATCTGGCCGGGATCCAGGTCGTGGCCGACAGTGCGCTGGCAAACTTTGCCGAAATCGCCCGGCTGGGCACCGGAGCGGCGCTGCGGATTACGGGACGCCTGGTGGAGTCCCCGGCCGTCGGACAGGCCTGGGAGGTGGCGGCTGCGGAGATCCGCATCATCGGCGGGGCGGACGAGAGCTATCCACTGCAGAAGAAGCGCCATTCCTTCGAATACCTGCGTTCCATAGCCCACCTGCGCCCCCGCAGCAATACCTTCGGCGCGGTCTTTCGGCTCCGCTCCCGGCTGGCCCAGGCGATCCACCGGTTTTTTAGCGAACGGGGGTTTCTCTACGTCCATACCCCCATCATCACCGCCAGCGACTGCGAGGGCGCGGGCGAGCTGTTCCGCGTCACCACCCTCGATGCCGCCGCCCCACCGCTCGTGGACGGAGCGCCCGATTTCAGCCAGGACTTTTTCGGCCAGCGCACCGGCCTGACCGTCAGCGGCCAGTTGGAAGGGGAACTGTTCAGCCTGGCCTTTTCCGACATCTACACCTTCGGCCCCACCTTCCGGGCAGAAAACTCCAACACCGCCCGCCACGCCTCCGAGTTCTGGATGATCGAGCCGGAGATGGCCTTTGCCGATCTCGCCGACGATGCCGACCTGGCCGAGGAGTTCGTCAAATACCTGTGCCGCTTTGCCCTGGACGAATGCAGCGAGGAAATGACCTTCTTCGACAAACATATCGAGAACGGCCTGATGGAGCGCATCCGCACGGTCGCTGACGCGAACTTCGAACGCATGGATTATGGCGATGCCATCGATCGGCTGCAGCGATCCGGAGTGACTTTCACCTTTCCGGTGGAATGGGGCCTGGACCTGCAGACCGAGCACGAGCGCTTTCTGAGCGAACAGGTGGTGGGGGGGCCGGTCTTCATCTGCAACTATCCCAAGGCCATCAAGGCCTTCTACATGCGGCAGAACGACGACAACAGGACGGTGGCCGCCATGGACCTGCTGGTGCCCAAGGTGGGCGAGATCATAGGCGGCAGCCAGCGCGAGGAGCGGCTGGATCTTCTGGAGCAACGCATGGATGAGTTGGACATCGCCAAGGAGCCGCTCTGGTGGTATCTGGACAGCCGCAGGTGGGGAAGTTGCCCCCACGCCGGCTTCGGGCTGGGTTTCGAACGGCTGGTGATGTACCTCTCGGGCATGGACAATATCCGCGACGTGATACCGTTTCCGCGCACGCCGCGTCACGCGGAGTTCTAGAAAAATCGCACGGTTCCGGTCACAACTAAAACGTTTACAAAACAGGCGGGATATGGTACTTCCCCTCTCATGAAAAAACGAGCATTTACAGAGGTCGTGGTATCGGACTACGAAAAGCTGGGCGTGCTTTCCAAATCGCACCTCTGCACCGGCATGAACAGGAACGAGGTGCAGTCCATTGCTCCGTTTTTCCACGCCTATCAGCTCGCCGCCGGAACCGACATCTACGAGGAAGGCGATCAGGAGGCCTTCCTGTGCCTGGTCGTGTCGGGCAGCGTGAACGTGTGCAAGGATCGCGGCACGCCGTCGGAAAAGATCATCATAACGCTGGGCCCCGGTGAGACGGTGGGGGAGGTGTCGGTGATCGATGAACTGCCCCGGTCCGCCTCGGTGGTGGCGAATTCAGAGGCGATCCTGTACGCGCTTACCCGCAGGAGCCTCGTGGATATGTTCACGTCGTCGCATCTCCTGTGGTCCAAACTGATTTTCAACATTACCCTGTCACTCTGTTCC
>DATBXI010000226.1:0-12748 GCA_036514355.1 Desulfuromonadaceae bacterium | reverse complement strand
CTTACCTCGACCC
Organism: Desulfuromonadaceae bacterium; assembly: GCA_036514355.1. GTDB lineage: Bacteria > Desulfobacterota > Desulfuromonadia > Geobacterales > Pseudopelobacteraceae > JACPFJ01. The sequence goes on along the minus strand of DATBXI010000226.1, from coordinate 12,735 downwards.
AGGTGTCTGCCATCGCCTCTGCCCTGGCCACGGTCACGCCGTCACCCACCCCGACCCCGGCCTGCGGCAGCTGCCATGCCATTCCGCCGGCAACGGGCAAGCACTCGACCCACCTCAGCGAAGGTGTCTCCTGTGCCACCTGCCACGGCTCGGGTTACAGCACCACGACCGTCAATGCGACTACGCACAATAACGGCGTCTACAACGTGGCTACCACCATCGGCTGGAATGCGGCCAACCGCACCTGCTCGAACTCCTGCCATGGGACGCATACCTGGTCGTCGGCTCCGACGCCGGTAACACCGCCCACAACGACACCGACGCCCACTCCGCCCCCCTCTGACGGGGCAACGCTCTACGGCGCCTACTGCGCCGGTTGCCATGGGGCTCTGACATCATCCCGCGTCAAAGGGGCAAGCCTTTCCGAGTTACAGAGCGCCCTCAAAAGCGTCAGCGCCATGAAGTCGCTCTCTTCGCTGACAACGGCCCAGCAACAGTCCATTATTTCGGCCCTGGGTTCCGGGGCGGCATCGGGTTCGTCGTCTTCCCCCGGGTCCGGCGGCGACGACTGACATCCTTCCCCAAAGTGCAATGGGGCCGCCCCATGGAGGGGCGGCCTTTTTTGTGCGCGCCCGCGTGGCAGGCACACTGTCCCGGCAGATACCATTCGACGCCACACAAAGTCGAAAAAAATAATCTTTTCAACCAACTGGCTTGATGTTATACACGTTCATGTTTGATTGAATGTAGGGTGACCTGATGGAATAAGCGTCATCAAATCTAGTGTGATATTGGGGTGGGGAGATAATGGCTGATAAAATCATACTTGTTGTAAAAGACGAGATAAGGAGAGACCGTTACCGGGCTCTTTTAGATACCTTTGGTGTGAGCTTGCATGTTGTTGCATCATTGAAAGAGGCAATAAATCTTGCATCAGAAGAGTCGCATACGGGTTTGTTGATAGACTTGCCCCTGTTGGTCAGGGCACCTCAAGTAATCAAATTCAGTATTAACGATTTACTTAACGGATTGCCCAGCGGAACATTGAATATCCATGCGCCAAGTGGAGAAGTACGGCTGCTCCAACGTGGAGACAGGACATTAAATTGTTCATCAGTAGAGCAGTTTGTTGAAATTTGCGCGAAATTCCATCCCAAGATTATCTTCTCCAAAAAGCGGGTGCAACTCCACTACAACGTCCTGCTTGCCACAACGCCCGACTTTAGGGACCCTGACCGTTCCGTATGCATGGATATATCGACCGGGGGGTGTTTTCTCATCTTCCTCAGACCGCCTCACAGAGTAGATATTGCCGTTGGCAGCACGGTCTGGATCAAGATGATCGGATTGAACAACGGCGATTCGATTGAAGCAGTGGTGAGATGGATGCGTGAATGGGGGACTACCCACAACATTCCCGGGATCGGCGTTGAATTTCAGAATTTGTCGGATGATTTCAGGAAACAAATAGGTTCGATGGCCAGGTATTGAAGGGGCGGAATCCATAACCGCCAGACCTGGCTGTATGGATGGTACGGATGCTCCCTTATGAAGGCCGTGGGGCTCCAGTCTTTGGACATTCCTCTGCACACCGTTCGCATCCCCCTGGGCACGGTTCGATATGTACCAGAATCTGACTGTAGGGCAGGCTTTTCTCGATGTCGGCGCTTATTTGGTGACTTAGCGCGTGCCCGGCTTCTACGGTTATCTGTTTCGGCACGACGAGGTGCATATCAATGTGCCTGAGATGGCCGGATTTGCGAGTACGCAACTTATGGTACTCAATGAATCTGCCCCGGTAACGCTCCATCACCTCATGAATCAGTGCTTCCTCGTTATCCGGTAATTTGACATCGAGAATATGGAAGAAGGCTGTCTGGGTAAGTTCCCAGGCCGCTTTGATGATCATCAAGGCGACAACGATGGCGATTATGGGGTCAAGCATGGTAATGCCGGTAATCTTGATGGCCACCAGCCCCCCCAGAACGCCGACTGAGGTATAGACGTCAGTTCTCAGATGCATGGCATCGGCTTCCAGCGCCACCGATTCGGTCCTGGCGGCCACATTCAACAGATGCCGCGAAACAAGGTAGTTTGCGGCGGCAGATGCAGCCATGACCGCAGCCCCCACCCCCAGACTCCCGACCTCCACAACGCCTGACCGCAATTTATGGGCAGCTTCCCAGATGATGTAAAAAGCCGCGCAAAAGATCAGAACAGCCTCAATGGTTCCGGCGACATTCTCTATCTTGCCATGACCGAAGCGGTGATCATGATCGGCAGGTTTGCCCGATTCCCGGACGGAATACCAGGCGATGCCGGCGGCAACGAGGTCTATGCCGGAATGGACTGCCTCCGAAAGAATTGACACTGAACCGGACACGACGCCGACAATAAGCTTGGCGATTACCAGAATCGTGTTGGACAGGACCGACAGGCGGGCCGCACCTTTTTTCAGTTTGTCGTGTTCTGCAGAGACCATCTGCTATTCCTCTTCCGTACTGCCGACCGGGTTTTCCAAACTAAGGATACCGGCACTCTCCTCATATGCAAAGAGTTCGGCATAACGCCCCCATTCAATGGCAACCTGCAGGACCCTTTCCGCTTCATCCTCACTGAAGAAATCCTCAAGTTCCCGCAGAAAGCGGTCTTCCTTGACCCTGTGCCCCGGTCGTTCATCGAGTATCTTGCGGATGTGTGATGCAAGAGCCACATGCCTGATGAGATGCTCGGCAAAAATCTCCTTGCGACGTAGAATGTCAGCATCGACATAGCTTTTCCCGGATGTGGTCAACTCGGCATCCCCGCCTTCGACACGGGCGAAGCCGAGGATATCGAGTGCCTCAAGAAGCGGGAAGAGTTGATCGACGCCAAACCCCATCTGGTCGGCAAGTTCGGGCAAATCCGCCTTGCCGTTGTACGGCTCGGCGGCGAGTGCTTCCACGAGGCCGGCAAGCCGGGTGATATGGGCCTCAGGCAGTCGATAGGAGAGCGGTACCGCCTCTGCCTTTGCACCACGGGGCCGCTTGGTCATTAGTGCATACACCTCGTCTACGATATGACGGAATGCCGGGGCTTCACGATCACGCGGCTGCGGCAACGGCACGGATATTTCCGCAATCACCTGTCCGGGATTGCTGCCGAGTATGACGATCCGGTCGGCAAGCAGGACCGACTCTTCGATGTTGTGCGATACGATCAGTATCCCCTTGGTTGGAATGCGCCGCTCCAGCCACAGTTCGATGAGGTCGGTACGGAGGGTTTCTGCGGTCAGCACATCGAGCGCGGAAAATGCCTCGTCCATCAGGAGCAGGGTCGGCTCCACGACCAGAGCTCGGGCAAAACCGACCCGTTGCCGCATGCCGCCGGACAATTCCTTTGGGTAGGCGGACTCGAAACCGTCCAGGCCGATCAGGTCAATTGCCGCCAACGCTCGGCGCCGGCGTTCATCCTGGGGCACCCTTTTCGCTTCAAGGCCCAGCTCGACATTCTCCAGTACCGTCAGCCAGGGGAAAAGGGCGAAGGTCTGAAACACCATGGCAAGGCCATCCACCGGACCATTCACCGGTTTGCCGCAGTATATGGCTTCGCCACGGTCCTGACGCGTCAATCCCGAGATTATGCGCAACAGCGTGGATTTCCCCGAACCGGAGCGACCGAGGAGGGCAACGATTTCCCCCTCATTAATGGTGAGATTGACACCATCGAGAACCAAGTGTTCATCTCCCTCGCTCTTCTTATATGACTTCCTGATAGTGGTAAGCCTGAGCAGGGTAGTGTTATCCGTGTGAAGCGCTTCCATGTCCCACTCCTTTCAATCCAGGCGAAATCTCGTCTGGCTTACAGTATACAGCCGCCGCCAGAAAAATCGGTTTAGTGCGACCACATAAAGGCTCATGACGGCTATCCCGAGAACGATATGCGGATAGTCTCCCTTTTCCGTCCATTGCGCGATGTACGAGCCCAGACCGGTAGCCGTGAGTTTTGTATCACCCCAACTGACCACTTCCGCCACAATGCTGGCGTTCCAGGTTCCGCCGGAAGCGGTTACCAAGCCGGTCACCAGGGCCGGGAAGATGGCGGGCAACAGCAGCCTTTTCCAGAGCCGCCATCCGGTAACACCCAGGTTCCGCGCTGCCTCGCGCAGATCGGTCGGAATGGCGGCCGCTCCGGCGATAACATTGAAGAGGATATACCACTGGGTCCCCAGGATCATGAGCGGTGCGGTCCATATCTCCGGCGAGAGGCGATAGCGGACCATCAGGAAGACCGCCACCGGAAAGAGGAGGTTTGCCGGGAAGGCCGCCAGAAACTGGGCAAGAGGCTGGACCTTGGTTGACCAACGGGGATTGAGTCCGATGACCACCCCCAGCGGCACCCAGATCAGACATGCCAGCACCAGCAGGATCATGACACGTACCAGGGTAATCAGGCCAAGACCGAAGACCCTGATGATTTCGGCGTGATCAACGCCGCTGCCCACAAACCTGACCAGAAGCCACACCCCTGCCGCCATGCTGCCCCCGAGACAAACATTCCAGATGGCAGCCGATACCATTTCACGGGAGCGGGAAGGAGCATGGGGTCGCGCCGCCATGCGCGGCAGTTGGGGCATCTGTTCAGAGATGAAGGTCCGGACTCGCCCGATTCCAAAGGTGACGGTACGCAAAAACCTGGCTCTCTTGAAGAGTAAAAGCACCCACGATTCGGCGCTGTCCTGGCTTTCGGTCAGTTCAAACTTGAACTTCTCGGCCCAGGCTACCAAGGGCCTGAAAAGAATCTGGTCATAGATAAGGATCACCACCAGCATGGTGCAGAGTGCCCAGGCAATGGCGTGAAGGTCCTTTTCCTGGATGGCCTGGGCCACATAGGAACCTATGCCGGGTAGCGTCACGGCAGTCTTTCCCACCGTGATCGCTTCTGAGGCCACGACGAAAAACCAGCCTCCGGAGACCGACATCATTGTGTTCCATATCAGACCGGGCGTGGCAAAGGGGGCTTCCAGCTTCCAGAACCGCTGCCACGGAGAAAGTCCGAAGAGTATGGAAGCCTCCTGGAGTTCCTTGGGAACGATGCGAAGCGATTGATAGAAGCTGAATGCCATATTCCACGCCTGAGACGTGAAGATGGCAAAAATGGATGCCGCTTCGACCCCGAGCAGGCTGCCGGGAAACATGGCTATGAAGCCGGTTACCGTGACCGAGAGAAAGCCCAGTATGGGCACCGATTGCAGGATGTCGAGGACGGGAATCAAAACGGTCTCCGCACGCTTGCTCTTGGCTGCCAGCGTTGCGTAGCTGAGGGTAAACAGCAGGGAGCAGATCAAGGCAGCAGCCATGCGCAACACGCTGCGGAGGGCGTAAATGGGCAGGTTGCCCGGATCGAGGGAAAGCGGAATTTGTTGACCCGGGGTATAGGGGACTATCATCTGGCGACTTCCCCACGCCAGGAGCGTGACAAGCCCCATGACGAGGAGGAAGGCCACCATGTCCCAGAGATTGATGTGAACTTTCAGATGCTGATCGTTGAGGTTTTTCATATTCCCACCTGTGACGGTGATCTGTGAATAGTTGCCGCAATTGCCACAGGTGCCCGGACCTGCACAGCTGACCTTACGTCGAGCCCGCGCACGCCACGGCACGTGACGACGGTAATCAAGATGAACTTGTCGGGGAAGGAATGGAGTCCTCCCTGCCTGTTGTTACCCGCACATTTCCGGCGAGTAATCTTCAAGCGCGGAGATGGTGGCTGGCTCGCATGATCAATGCCGGATTGGTGAGAGAATAATGACGTAGTTGCTACTGTTACTGTCCAATGTGGAGAACCACCACTCTTCGCTTTTAACGTGAATGCAAACAAAAAGGCCACGGAGAACCGTGACCAGAACGTAGCGTGCCGTGATTCCTCACTCGTAGGTTTTCGGCAGTGCACAACGTAGGAACCAGCTACCTTAAGTAAAGCCTTAATCCGGCAGTACTTGGTCTACCCATTGGCGTCTTTCGACGTTTCCGGGCAGTAGCCTGTGTTTGTGCAAACGCCTCATGCTAACGAGGAACGTTAGTCATTTACGCCGCAACCCCCAATTTGTCAACATCAAAATGGCTGGAGGTCGAGAACGTTTCACACGTGTAACATTTTGATAATGGGTCCACTTTGGGCCCATGGCATGTGCCGAGCCTTTAGGGCGTGCCGGTTCAGGAAGCCAGGCATTTTGCTGCCGACAAAGAGTCAATAAATTATACAAAAATATGTACGGTTATTTGTCCCATCACCCTCCCATGTTAGGCTGACCACTAGTTTAATTCGGAATTAATTAATAATATTAGGATATTATTATTGTGGGCCATCATTGGCATACTATTTGAGGAGGGCGGATTTACTGGCCACGAAGTGCGCAACAACCAGCTGTTTATCCGAAAGATAGGTAAACCAAAGGAGGCACGGCAATGAAAGCGGTCCTCAAAATACATTATCTGCTCGTAGTCTCACTTGTTGTAACCATGAGTTTGGTGTTTGTGTCCTGTAGCGAAAGCGCTGACAACACGCCTTCAGCTTTGTACAGCATATCCGGCACGACTTCTTCCGGCGGTACAGGGTTGGCGGGCGTCATCATGACCTTGAGCAGTGCAGGTTCCGCTACGGCAACGACCGATGCGAGCGGTAATTACGCATTCAGCGGTCTTGCAAACGGAAACTACACCGTTACTCCACGTATGGCCGGCTTTACGTTCAATCCGGCCAGTAGTCTGCAGACAATCAGCGGTTCGAATATTACCGGCGTGAGTTTTGTCGCAACAGGCGTGTCAGCCGCACAGGTTGTGGCCTGCCCCGCAACGGGCACGACAAACGTGACTATCCAGGATTTCAGCTTTACGCCGCAGAATATCAGCATCAACGTGAATGATATCGTGCAATGGACCAACAACGGCCCCTCGTCACATACCGTTACCAGCGGGAGTTCGCCGAATCCTGACAACACATTCAACTCAAGCATTATGGTGCCGGGAACAACGTTCTGCACGCAGTTTGTTACGGCCGGCACGTATCCGTACTTCTGTCTCATCCATACCTTCATGACCGGCTCGGTAACGGTACGGTAGCCGGCTGGCATTGCTGGCTACACATGGCCCTTGTCAGGAGGTGGGACCTCTTCTACAAGGGCTTTCCTCATTTTGAGCGCATATTCCGGTTTTCTTCCGGTCACTATGCTATAATGGCTCTAGAAAACCGGACAAACCGCACATCTTCAGGGAGGAGGATTCAACCATGGAAACCAAGACCATTCATGGCCTATTGACCCCTTCCGATTGCGCACTGGCTGTCATAGATTATCAGCCGGCGATGTTTTCGGGAGTCCAATCCCATGATCGCACGTCGATCGTCCAGAATATCCAGGTCGTCGCCAAGGCCGCCAAGCTCTTCAAAGTGCCGACGATCCTGTCCACGGTAGCATCGGAAAGCTTCAGCGGCGCGATGATACCGGAGGTTACCGACATTTTTCCCGGCCAGGCTCCCATAGACCGTACCTCCATCAATGCCTGGCTCGACCCGAACTTCAAGGCCGCGGTCAAGAAGACCGGCCGCAACAAGATCGTCCTGACCGGGCTCTGGACCGAGGCCTGCGTCCTATTCCCGACACTCGACCTGCTGGCGGCGGGGTTCGAGGTCTACGTCCCCACCGACGCCTGCGGCGACATCAGTGTGGAGGCCCATGACCGGGCGGTGCAACGGATGGTGCAGGCCGGGGCCGTTCCCATCACCTCCCTGCAGTTCCTGTTCGAATTGCAGCAGGATTGGGCACGTAGCGCGACCTACGAAGGGTGCATGGATATTCTGAAGGCCCACTCGCCCTACGGCATCGAAGTCCGCTTCGTGAAGGATTTCCTCGGCGGACACGGTGAAGGGACTGCCAAGCTGCGTCGGGTGGCGTAGCGCGGGGTATCTGTCCGGATGACCAACGTTACCCGGACGAAGTGGTGAACGAACGACCGGCACTGGTTTCCAGGCCGGTCGTTTCTGTGTGGAGCGCTTGCGAATGGTGGACGTGTCCGCAGCGTCTGAAATAGCGGAGTTCCATGGTTGCAAGTACCGATTGCAGAGGTATCCTAACCACATAGTGGTACGAGTGGTGCGAAAGCCTGAAGCGAGGTGAGCGATATGAACGCATCAGAATTGATCCTGCATAACGGAAAGATCACCACCCTGGATGATGCCCGGCCCGATGTCTCGGCCATTGCCGTGGCCAACGGCCGCATCACGGCCAGCGGGGGTGAGGAACTGCTTGCCGCTGCCGGTACCGGTACCCAGCGGATCGACCTGAAGGGGCGGCGGGTTATCCCGGGCCTCAACGATTCCCACATCCATGTGATCCGCGGCGGCCTCAACTTCAACATGGAGCTGCGCTGGGACGGGGTGCCATCCCTGGCCGACGCCCTGGCGATGCTCCGCGACCAGGCCCGGCGAACGCCTCCACCCCAGTGGGTGCGGGTAATCGGCGGCTGGACCGAGTTCCAGTTCGCGGAACAGCGGATGCCGACCCTAGGGGAGGTGAACGCCGTTGCCCCAGAAACGCCGGTCTTCATCCTCCACCTCTATGATCGCGCCATCGTCAATGGGGCTGCGCTCCGGGCAATGGGCTATACGAGGGAGACCCCGGACCCGCCCGGCGGCGAGATCCAGCGCGACAAGGCCGGCAACCCGACCGGGCTCCTCATTGCCCGGCCCAACGCCATGGTGCTCTACGCGAGCCTGGCCAAGGGGCCGAAACTCGCTTACGCGGACCAAGTGAACTCGACTCGCCAGTTCATGCGCGAGCTGAACCGGCTCGGGCTGACGAGCGCCATCGACGCGGGGGGCGGTTTCCAGAACTACCCGGACGATTATCGGGTGATCGAGGAGTTGGCGGGCAAGGGGGAGCTCACCCTGCGGATCGCCTACAACCTGTTCACCCAGCACCCGAAAGGGGAACTGGCGGATTTTGCCCAATGGGTGACCATGACCAAGCCGGGCAAGGGGGACGATTTCTACCGGATGAACGGCGCCGGCGAGATGCTCGTCTTTTCCGCCGCTGACTTCGAAGACTTCCTGGAGCCGCGCCCCGACCTGCCGCCGGTCATGGAGGAGGAGCTGTTCCAGGTGGTCCGTCTCCTGGCGGAGAACCGCTGGCCGTTCCGCCTCCACGCCACCTACGACGAATCGATCTCCCGCTTCCTCGATATCTTCGAACGGGTCAACCGCGAGATCCCGTTCAACGGCCTGCGCTGGTTCTTCGACCATGCCGAGACCATCACCCCCGCCAACCTCGATCGGGTGCGGGCCCTGGGAGGCGGCATTGCCATCCAGGACCGGATGGCTTTCCAGGGGGAATATTTCCGGGAACGGTACGGGAAACAGGCGGCGGAACATACTCCTCCGGTCAGGCGCATGCTGGAAATGGGGATACCGGTGGGGGCCGGCACCGACGCGACCCGTGTGGCGAGCTACAACCCGTGGGTTTCCCTCTATTGGCTCGTGACGGGCAGGACGGTCGGCGGAATGCAGCTCTACCCGGAAGCGAACCGCCTCGACCGCACGGAGGCGCTCCGTCTCTACACGGCCGGCAGCAGCTGGTTCTCGGGCGAGGAGGGGAAAAAGGGGACTCTGGCTCCGGGGCAGCTTGCCGACCTGGCGGTCCTTTCCGCCGATTATCTCGCCGTACCGGAAGAAGAGATCAGGGGAATCGAGTCGGTCCTCACTGTCGTCGGCGGGAAAGTGGTGTACGGCGCCGGGGAATTCGGCAGCCTGGCGCCGCCCCCCCTGCCGGTCAGTCCCGCTTGGTCGCCGGTCGGCGTATATGGCGGCTACCACCGCAGTACCGCGGCAGCTGCGGCACATCGCACGGCATGCGCCTGCCACGGCCACCGGCAGGTATGGTCGCCCCAGGAGTCGCGGCTCTGGGGGCTCGGCTGCGACTGTTTCGCCTTCTGAACCGGCGGCAAAGGCGGGGGCAGGAAACATCATGTAACGACCGGAGGAAACTATGACATCCGTACGCAAGATCGGCAAGATCTGGAAGAGCAAACCGACCATTGAAGGCGCCGGCGTGCATCTGAAGCGGGCCTTCGGCTACAACCAGGTGCCGCTGTTCGACCCGTTCCTCATGCTGGACGACTTCCATTCCAGCTATCCCCCGCACTACCTGAAAGGCTTCCCCTGGCATCCGCACCGGGGGATCGAGACCATCACCTACGTCATCCACGGCAGGGTGGAGCACGGGGACAGCATGGGGAACGCGGGGGTCATCGCCTCGGGCGACGTGCAGTGGATGACGGCCGGCAGTGGCATCATCCATCAGGAGATGCCGCGGGGCGACGACGACGGCCTCATGTGGGGATTCCAGTTCTGGGCCAATCTGCCCGCCTCCCATAAGATGATGGATCCCCGCTACCGGGGCGTGACAGCGGCGGAGATACCGGAGGTCGCGCTCAAGGGGGATGTCCGGGTGAAGGTGATCTGCGGTGAAGTCGGCGGGGTACGTGGACCGGTGCGGGACGTGGTGGTCGATCCCGCCTACCTGGACGTGACGGTGCCGCCGGAAACAACCTTCAGCCACTCCATCACCAGGGGGCACAAGGTCTTTGCCTACGTGGTGGATGGGGAGGCGTACTTCGACCCGGAGCGGAACGCCTTTGCCCACGAGGTGGTGGGGGCCAACTATTTCGACATGAAGCGCCAGTGCGCCTGTGGAGCTGAAAATCTCATCCTCTACGGGGACGGTGACGAGGTGGTCATCAGCACCCAGGAACGTCCGGTCCGCTTTCTGCTGGTGTCGGGCCAGCCGATCGGCGAGCCGATAGCCTGGTACGGGCCGATTGTCATGAATACGCAGGAAGAGCTGCAGATCGCCTTTGATGAATACGAGAAAGGGACGTTCATCAAGAAGCAATGATGTCATGACTGACGCCGAAGCAGCCAAGAACTGCACTGTCCGGCATGATCCTGACCGCGAGGCGATGCAATGAAAATCCTCCATGGCCGCGGAGTCACCTGCTGTGCCCTTGCCTGGATCATACTCGGCTTTCCGGCGGCCTACTGCGCCGAAACGGGAACACCTCCCGATGGTCCTGCTCCGTATGCGCTGAACCGCAGCGACGAAAACTACCGCTACCTGGCCGATCCGGCCCGGCGCACCGATCTCTGGGATCCGCTCAAATACCTGCCCCTGAATGCGGCAGGCTCCTGGTATCTCTCGCTGGGGGGAGAGGCGCGGGAGCGCTACGAATACTTCAATAATCCCAACTGGGGCAAGGATCCCCAGGACAGTGGTTACCTGCTCCAGCGCTACTTCCTGCACGCTGACCTCCGGATGGGGGAGCATGCCCGCCTGTTCAGCCAGTTCCAGAGCAGCCTGGAAGACGGACGCAAAGGCGGGCCACGGCCGACGGACAAGGACGAGCTCGACCTGCACCAGGCATTCCTGGACGTAAAGCTGGATTGGGGAGAAGAGCATTCCTTTACCCTGCGCTCCGGGCGCCAGGAACTGGCATACGGAACGCAGCGGATCATCTCGGTGCGGGAAGGGCCGAACGTGCGCCAGAGCTTCGACGGCTTCCGGGGTATCTACCGCGGGGGCGAGGTGCAGATAGACGGCTTTCTGACAAGGCCGGTCGAGACCAACCGCCATGTGTTCGATGACAGCACGGACCATGGCAAGGCCCTGTGGGGGACGTACGCGGTGCTCCTGTTCCCGCCGCTCGACAGCGCCAGTATGGATCTCTATTACATCGGCCTGCATCGGGCCAAGGCGAGCTTCGACCAGGGGACGGCCCGTGAGACGCGGCACTCGGTGGGAATGAGGCTGTGGCGCACCGCCAAACCGCTCGATTACAACTTCGAGGCCCTGTACCAGTGGGGGAGTTTCGGCAACGGCGACATCAGCGCATGGACGGTTGCTTCGGACACCGGCTACACCCTGGCGTCGCTGCCGCTGCATCCTCGACTCGGCCTGCGGGCGGACATTGCCAGCGGCGACAAAGACCCCACCAACCCGGACCTTCAGACCTTCAATCCCCTCTTTCCGAAAGGGGCCTATTTCAGCGAGGCAGGACTGATCGGCCCGGCCAACTTCATCGATGTGAACCCCTGCCTCGACCTCCATCTTCCCAACCGCGTGACGCTCATCGTTGACTGGGATTTCTTCTGGCGGGAAAGCACCCGTGACGGGATCTACAACAATGCCATGGTACTGGTCCGCTCCGGCAGGTCGAGCAGCGCCCGCTACATCGGAAGCATGTCGCAGGCGCAACTGTTCTGGGACATTGACCGGCACCTGTCGTTCGTGGCCATATACGGCCATTTTTTTGCCGGCCCGTTCATCAGGCAGAGCGGCCCCGGTGAGGATGTGGATTACGTGACCACGTGGCTTACGTACAAATTCTAGGGTGGACCCGGCGATTCAATTTTTGTCATGAAGGGTGACGCTGTTGGGACGAAAGGCAGAAGCTGGTGTGCGGATCATGTGGGTGATTTGAGCAATAACAACAGGATATGACGGTTCGGCGCTTGGTATGAGATTTGCTCATGAGCGATCATGGTATGGAATTCAATCAGAGGTGCTGCCATGCAAACATCCATGTCTACCGGAACGCTCCCGGCATTTTCGAACCTGTTCAAGCTGGTGCAGTGCATTGTGGTTACGGGGGGGGGATTTCTGCTGATGGCCTCAAGCATTGACCTGCTCAGCGCGTGCAGCGGTGG
>DATBXI010000225.1:0-2289 GCA_036514355.1 Desulfuromonadaceae bacterium | reverse complement strand
TTGCTTTCGAAAACGACCAACTTGTTGGGATTCATATTATGTTCTTCTCCTGTCGGAGAGGTTTCGGACAACGTGGTGGCGCACCAGCGCGTCAGCGCCTGTGTGCCGCCGCTTTGTTATGCCTGCTGTACTTTGATGGCGTTCATGACAATATGTTCCCTTCCATCTTCCATTGCCTTTTGCACATAGGTAGGTAGCTTCTTGGAGGAAACGGCTTTAAGAGCCCACAGCGCAGCAATTCTTTGATACTCGTGCCCAGTGTGCCATGCCCGTTCTGCAAGCTCTTCAGTTTTTGGGGACTTCAGGTTACCTAAGGCAAGCAAAGCGCGCCTCTTCACATATTCCTCTTTGTCTTCAGCGAACTCCAAAAGAAGTGCTTCACTTTCGTGTACTCGATCTCGCAAGGAACCAAGCCTGTCTGCAAGTTGCCACTTAGCGTCTGACTCTGGTGAGGAAAGAGCAATACATGAAAGTTTAAGCAGGCTATCCGGGGTCTCGGCAACTTTATCAACCAAGTACTCGCTTTCGTTATCTCTAGCAATTGCATAGAGTACATCACCAACCTCGGAGCTACTCCAAGTCTCTGGACTTGCGGATTCGATAAACGCGACCGCCGCCGCATACAGCGCATTCCATTCGTTGTAGTCACACTCCCATTCTCCTGATCTATATGGTTCTTGAATACGGGAGGCCCACACTTTGAACTTTGCAACTTCTTGGGTCAAATGCATTTTGTGAACTCGCTTAGAGGCATAACTCATTATTGAGCGGTTCACGCGCGCACGCATGAACAGCTCATTCACCCGAATGGAACATTTATTCGCCGCTTGGCTCAATGCCGCTCAGATCTTCACCAGCTCGTACCGCCTCGTCCCCAGCCCGATTTTCTCCCCATGCTCCAATTGCACCTCCCAGGGGATCTCGGGATACACGCCGCGGAATTTGTCCCCGCCCGGCTCGTGGCCGCTCTGCAGGGCCGACCCCTCGTTGCCCCGCGCCCCGTTCACCAGGTCCGCGCAGGCCTGGTCGATGGCCACCGGGTCGGTGGAGGCGCAGATGCCGATGTCGTTGACGACCGGGGCGTCGGCATGGCCGTAGCAGTCGCAGGCAGGCGAGACCTGGGTGATGAAGCTCAGGTACACGGTGCGGTGTTGCTTGCCCGCCACGGCCCCCTTGGCGTACTCGGCCATCTTCTTCATCACCAGGTCGGCCGCCTCGTTCCACTGGATGTTGATGGCCTTGACCGGGCAGATGGTGATGCAGCGGGAGCAGCCGGCGCAGAGGGTGGGATCGATGGTGGCCTTCCCCTCGACAACCGCGATGGCGTCGTGGGCGCAGGCCTTGAGGCAGACGCCGCAGCCGGTGCAGTACTTCTCCGCCACCTTGGGGGCCACGGTGGAGTGCTGGATCAGTTTCCCCTTGCGGCTGGCGCATCCCATGCCCAGGTTCTTGATGGCGCCGCCGAAGCCGGTCAGCTCGTGGCACTTGAAGTGGGACACGCAGACCAGGGAGTCGGCCTCCACGATCTCGGTGCCGATGTAGGTCTTCTTCAGCAGCTCGCCGTCAATGGCAACTGCGGTCTCGGTCACCCCCCGCAGGCCGTCGCTGATGATCAGCGGGGCCCCGACGCAGGCATAGCCGAAGCCGTTCTCGATGGCGCAGGTGAGGGCCGACACCGCCTCTTTCCGCTCGCCGGGATAGAGGGTGGATGAGTCCGTCAGAAAGGGGCGGGCGCCCAGCCGCTTGATCTCCTCCACCACCCGCCGGGCAAAGACGGGACGGATGAACGCGCTGTTCCCCTTTTCCCCGAAATGGATCTTGACCGCGGTCAGGTCCCCCTCGGCGATGTGCTGGGCCAATCCCGTCCGGGCCAGCAGCCGGGCGATCTTGTCGAACAGGTTTTCCTTGTGGCCGGCACGCATGTCGGCAAAATAGACGGTACTCATCGCGGACCTCCCCGATTCATTTACATAATGGTGCACCCAGATTCCCCACCCCGGACACGAACGTGACGAACTGATAAAATTTGATCCTCGTCAAGCAAAGCCGCGGACAGTTGCTATACTGTTCATACCATAGAAACGCGGAAAACTCACCCGTGAGTTATTCAAGTACCCAAGGAAAAAGGAGGAAACACCAATGGGAATGTTCTGTAACCAGTGCGAGCAGGCGGCGAACGGCGTGGGATGCAATATCTCCGGCGTGTGCGGCAAGAAGCCGGACGTGGCAACCTTGCAGGATCACCTGCTCTACGGCCTGAAGAGCCTGGCGCTCTACGCCGACAAGCTC
>DATBXI010000224.1:0-4074 GCA_036514355.1 Desulfuromonadaceae bacterium | reverse complement strand
GGGTGTTATTTCGTATGGCGGAGAGCGGGAAGGTAATTTGACTGCATGAGAAGCCATCAACAGAAAAGGGGTGCTGCCTTGCGGCAACCCCCCGTTTCACTACCGATGAACACGGAATCCTTATTTCGCGGCCCGTTTGCGCCGGGTCGGATCCAGTTCCTTCTTGCGCAGGCGGATCGACTGGGGGGTCACCTCCACCAGTTCGTCGTCGTCGATGAATTCCAGCGCCTGCTCCAGGGTCAGGATCCGGGGCGGGGTGAGCTTGACGGCATCGTCCGAGCCGGAGGCGCGGACGTTGGTCAGCTTCTTCCCCTTGCAGGGGTTGACGTCCAGGTCGTTATCCTTGGCGTGCTGGCCGATGATCATGCCGCCGTAGACCTCGACCCCGGCCCCGATGAAGAGGATGCCGCGGGGTTGGAGGGCGTCCAGGGAGTAGGCGGTGGTCTCGCCGTGCTCCATGGCCATCAGCACGCCGTTCTTGCGACCGGGGATGTCTCCCTTGTAGGGGGCGTATTCGTGGAAGGTGTGGGTCATGACCGCGGTGCCGCGGGTATCGGTCATCACCTCGCCACGCAGACCGATCAGGCCGCGGGCCGGGATAACGAATTCCAGGCGGACCATCTCGCCCATGGGGGCCATGGCCACCATCTCACCCTTGCGCGGCCCCATCTTCTCTATGATGGCCCCCTGGAACTCGGAGGCCACGTCCACCACCAGGTACTCCATCGGTTCCTGTTTCACCCCGTCCTTCTCGCGGATGATGACTTCCGGCTTGGAGACCGCCAGCTCGAACCCTTCGCGGCGCATGTTCTCGATCAGAATGGAGAGGTGCAGCTCGCCGCGCCCCGAGACCTTGAAGGTATCCGGCGAGTCGGTGTCCTCCACCCTGAGCGACACGTTGGTGCGCAACTCCTTGGTCAGGCGATCGCGGATGTTGCGGGAGGTGACCCATTTCCCTTCCCGGCCGGCAAAGGGGGAAGTGTTGACGATGAAGTTCATGGCCAGCGTCGGTTCATCGATGGAGACGTAGGGGACTGCGACCGGGTTCTCGGCGCTCGCCAGGGTCTCGCCGATGCTAACCTCTTCGAAGCCGGCCACGGTGACGATATCGCCGGTGCCCGCCTCTTCGATCTCCACCTGCTTGAGCCCTTCATATCCCAGAAGCTTGGTAATACGGCCCCGGGAAATGGTGCCGTCGCCTTTGATCATGGCCAAGGTCTCGCCTGCCTTGACTCTTCCGTTAAAAATGCGCCCGGTTGCGATGCGGCCGATGTAGTCGTTGTAGTCGATGTTGGCGATCAGCATTTGGAACGGCGCGTTCGCGTCTCCCTTGGGGGGACGGACGTTGGATTCGACAACGGCAAAGAGCGGTTCCATGCTGCTGGATTCCACGTGTACGTCCAGCTTGGCATACCCCATTTTGGCGCTGGTGTAGACCACCGGGAAATCCAACTGCTCGTCCGAGGCGTTCAGCTCGCAGAACAGGTCAAAGACCATGTTCAGGACTTCATCCGGCCTGCTGCCGGGGCGGTCGATCTTGTTGATGACTACGATCGGCTTCAGTCCCAGATCCAGGGATTTTTTCAGCACGAAGCGGGTCTGGGGCATGGGCCCGTCCAGGGCGTCCACCAGCAGGAGCACGGAATCCACCATCTTGAGCACCCGCTCCACCTCGCCGCCGAAGTCGGCGTGGCCCGGGGTGTCCACGATGTTGATCTTGTACTGGCCGTGGTGGATGGAGAGGTTCTTGGCCAGGATGGTGATGCCGCGCTCCTTCTCCAGGTCGTTGGAGTCCATGACCCGCTCGGTAATGGCCTCGTTCTGGCGGTAGACGCCGGCGTGCTTGAGCATGGCGTCAACGAGCGTTGTCTTGCCGTGGTCAACGTGGGCGATGATGGCGATGTTTCTGATTCTCTCCTGCATGGGTAAAGCTCCTCAATCTGGCAAAATAAAAGGACGGGCTCAAGGCCCGTCCGAAAGTATTTGTACTATGGCAGCTTTTTGTTGGTATGGCAAGCAAATATCGCGTTACAGACCTGCAACTTCCTTGACTTGGTCAACTTTACAACCTACTATGTAGTCATTATGATAACTATCAACATTCATGAAGCCAAAACACATCTGTCGCACTACCTTGACGAGGTAGAAAAGGGGGAGAGGGTGGTTGTCTGCAAGCGCAATCGCCCTGTCGCGGAGATTCGCCATATTCTCCCCAAAGCGGCTGAAAAGCGCCCGATCGGCCTTGCCAAGGGGACATTCACCGTGCCCGCCTCGTTTTTCGATGAACTGCCGGAGGAGACGGTTGCACTGTTTTCCGGCGAGGCCCCATGAATATCCTGCTGGACACCTGTGCTTTTCTCTGGCTGGTTGCCGACAGCTCGGAGCTTTCGGAAAACGCCCGGCGTCTGTTTGCCGATCCTGACAATGATGTCTATCTCAGCGTTGCCTCAGCGTGGGAAATTATCGTGAAGCATAATCTGGGCAAGTTGCCCCTTCCCGATCCGCCCCACGAGTTCATAAAAAACAACCGCATCCGCCACCGGATTGAGACCTTACCGCTTGATGAGGCAGCGGTGCTGCAACTCTCCCGCCTTCCGGAATATCACAAGGACCCCTTCGACCGCATCCTCATCTGCCAGGCCATTGCCGGAAGCCTGACCATACTTACGCCTGACACTCACATCACCAGGTATCCGGTACGAACGGAGTGGTGACCCCCCTCGATCCCCCCTATTTTATAGGGGGGAAGGGAGCGAAGCGGAAAGGGGGGTGTGAGCAGGGGATGTAGGCAGGGGGGCAGAAAGGCAGCGATAAAGACGTACACCACCAACCTGATCCCAAGAGCAAGGGAAATGCGGTCAAACATGACCGAACCGGAAAAACGAATGTGGTATGACTGCCTGAAGCAGTTGCCGCAGCGCTTTCGCCGTCAGCGCTCCTTTGGGCCGTATATTGCCGACTTCTATTGCGCGGGCCTCAAGCTGGTTGTTGAAATCGATGGGGACAGCCATGCAACAGCCGATGCAATAGCATACGATGCGGAGCGCACGGCATTTCTTGCGGGCCTTGGATTGCGAGTAGTCAGGTTCAGCAATCGGGAAGTCATGGAGAATCTTGATGGTTTTTTTGAAAAACTGCGGGAGTTATTGCCCCCCCCAGTCCCCCAAGGGGGCTTGTTACCCCCCTCGATCCCCCCTATGAAATAGGGGGGAAGCGACTGCAAGGAGCAGGGGGGTAAAACAACAACGCCCCGCCAGGAAAATCCCGGCGGGGCGTTGTTACGTGATATGCGACAAGCCTTTACTCCCTCACCTGCCCATCCCCATACACGATGAACTTGGTGGTGGTCAGGTCCTCCAGCCCCATGGGGCCGAAGGAGTGGAGCTTGGTGGTGGAGATGCCGATTTCGGCCCCCAGGCCGAGCTGGCCGCCGTCGGCGAAGCGGGTGGAGGCGTTGACCATGACGCAGCTGGAGTTGACCTGGCGGATGAAGCGCTGGGCCCGGGAGTAGTCGCTGGTGACGATGGCTTCGGTGTGCAGGGAACCGTAGCGGTTGATGTGGGCAATGGCTGCGTCCATGTCCCCCACCACCCGGCAGGCCAGGATCAGGTCCAGGTACTCGGCCTGCCAGTCCTCCTCGGTGGCCGGTGTGGCTGAGGGGGCAAACGTGCGGAAATCCTCGTCGCCCCGCAGTTCCACCTTGAGCCCTGCCAGGGTGGCCGCGATGCGCGGGATGAACGTGGCCGCCACGTCCTTATGGATCAGCAGCGTCTCCAGGGAGTTGCAGACGCCGGGACGCTGCACCTTGGCGTTGACGATGATCCGTTCCGCCTTGTCGAAGTCCGCCGCGGCGTCCACGAAGACATGGCAGACCCCCTTGTAATGCTTGATGACCGGGATGCGCGAGTTCTCCACCACGAAGCGGATCAGGCTCTCACCGCCGCGCGGGATGATCAGGTCGATGGTCTCCTCCTGCTTGAGCATCTCCAGCACCCCTTCGCGCTCGGTAAAGGGGATCAGGGCCAGGGCCGCCGTGGGGATGCCCATCTCCTTCATCACCCCGTGCAGGATCGC
>DATBXI010000223.1:0-3334 GCA_036514355.1 Desulfuromonadaceae bacterium | reverse complement strand
GCGGTGCTTCTTGCTCATCTCGTAGACCTCGGCAAACTTCTTTTCGATATCCCGCCGCTCCAGGAACAGCTTCTCCCCCACCGCCTCGTAGCCGAAACCGGGCGCCACCAGGAAGCCGTCCACGCCCAGGTCCTTCAGGTGGGAGAAGAGCATCTCGATCTCCACCAGATCGGTCTCTTTGAAGATGGTGGTATTGGTGCAGACCCGGAACCCCAGGCGCTTGGCCTTTTTGATCCCCTCCATGGAGATCTTGAAGGCGCCTTTGCGCTCCAGGATGCGGTCGTGGGTTTCCTCTAAACCGTCCATGTGGATGTTGAGGGTGAAGTTGGGGTGCGGCGTCATGTTGTCCAGCGCTTTTTCCAGCAGGATGCCGTTGGTGCAGAGGTAGATGTGCTTGCCGCGCTCCAGTACGCCGTTAATCAGGTCGAACACGTGGGGGTAGAGGAACGGTTCCCCGCCGGTGATGGTAACCACCGGCGCGGGGCATTCGTCCACGGATTTCAGACACTCCTCCAGGCTCATCATTTCCTGGATGGTATCGGCGTACTCGCGGATGCGGCCGCAGCCCGAGCAGGCCAGGTTGCACAGGTGGGTCGGCTCCAGCATCAGCACCAGCGGAAATTTCTCCACCTTGTTGAGCTTGTTGCTGACGATGTATCGGGTCAGATCATAGTTGAGACGAAGGGGAAAACGCATGAAAAATATCCTTTCAGTTTAAAGAAAATCTGCCACAGAGACACAGAGACGCAGAGGAAAACCGGAGAAGATCGAATGCGGGGTTTGTCGAACACAAAAAGAACCATGGGCATTTATATCAGGTTATTTGCCGTTCTCCGTGTCTCTGCGTCTCTGTGGCAGATGTTATTACGACTTCAGAAACTCCACCGCCGCCGCAACGATCCCCTCGGCATCGATGCCCAGGTCCCGGCGCAGCTGCGCCTGGGAACCGTGTTCGATGTAGCGGTCCGGGATGCCCAGGCGCTTGACCCGCACATTGTGCAGGCCGCTGTCGAACAGCAGCTCCAGCACCGCGCTGCCGAAGCCCCCCTGCAAGGCGTTCTCCTCAACCGTGATGACGCGGCCAGTGGCTTTCGCCGCGGAAAGGATCAACTCACTATCCAGCGGCTTGACGAAGCGTGCGTTGATCACACCGACTGCAATCCCCCGCCCTTTCAGGGTCTCTGCCGCCTGGAGCGCCGGCTGCACCGTGGAACCGATGGCGATGATGCACAGATCGCCCCCCTCGGCCAGCAGCTCCCCCCTGCCGATTTCCAGCGCCTTCGGCTCGCCGTCCATCTCCACCCCGTAGCCGGCGCCGCGCGGGTACCGCAGTGCCATGGGCGCATCGGAGCTGATGGCAGTCTTGAGCATGTGGCGCAGCTCGTTTTCGTCCTTGGGGGCCATCACGGTGAGACCGGGGAGATGGCGCAGATAGGAGAGATCGAAGACGCCGTGATGGGTCGGACCGTCGTCCCCCACCACGCCACCCCGGTCCATGGCAACGGTGACCGGGAGCTTTTGCAGGCAGATGTCGTGGAAGACCTGGTCGTAGGCCCGCTGGACAAAGGTGGAATAGATGGCGGTCACCGGCCGGAAACCGTCGGCGGCCAAGCCGGCGGCAAAAGTCATGGCGTGCTGCTCGGCGATGCCCACATCGAAAAAGCGCTTGGGGAAGCGTTCCGCAAAGGTGTTGAGCCCGGTGCCGTCCGGCATGGCTGCGGTGATGGCAATGATCCGCGGGTCCTGTTCGGCCAGGTGCACGATGGTTTCGCCGAACACCTCGGTGTAGGATTTGACGGCCGCCTTTGCGGCCCCCTTGCCGGTGGCGATGTCGAACACTCCCACGCCATGGTACTTGTGGGGGGTGTCCTCCGCCGGCTTGTACCCCTTGCCCTTGGTGGTCATGACATGCACCAGCAGCGGCCCGTCCAGCTCGTTGATGCTGGTGAAGACCTCCACCAACTGCGCCAGGTCGTGGCCGTCCAGGGGGCCCAGATAGTCGAAGCCGAGGGCTTCGAACAGGGCGCCGGGGGTCAGGAAGCCTTTCAGCGAGTTCTCCGCCCGCCGGGCGAACTGCAAGATATCGCTGCCAATGGCCGGGATGTTCCGCAACAGACCCTGCATCTCCTTTTTCAGGTCACGGAAGTACCGGCCGGTCATCTTGCGTGAGATGAAGGAGGAGAACGCACCCACGTTCCGCGAGATGGACATCTCGTTGTCATTCAGGATCACGATCAGGTTTTTCTTGAGATGACCGGCCTGATTGAGGGCCTCGAAGGCCATGCCCCCGGTGAGCGACCCGTCTCCGATCACGGCGATGGCGTGATTCTTCGTGCCGGCCAGGTCGGCCGCGGCCGCCATGCCCAGCCCGGCCGAGATGGAGGTTGAGGAATGTCCCACCCCGAAGGCGTCATGCTCGGATTCGCTCCGCTTGGGAAAGCCGGACAGCCCCTTGTACTGGCGCTGGGTGGGGAAACGGTCCCTCCGTCCGGTGAGGATCTTGTGGGTGTAGGCCTGGTGCCCCACATCCCAGATGATCTTGTCGCTGGGCGAATTAAAGCAGTAGTGCAGGGCAATGGACAACTCCACCGCCCCCAGGTTCGAGCCCAGGTGGCCGCCGGTCTCGGATACGGTTTCCAGCAGGAAACGGCGCACCTCCTCCGCCAGGGCCGGCAGTTGCCCGGGTTTGAGCTTTTTCAGGTCAGCGGGGCTGTTGATGGTATCGAGTAACATGTGAACCTCTGTTCAGGGTTCGAAGTTCGAGGTTCGAGGCCAAACCCCGAACATAGAACATCGAACCGGTTTTATGCGTATCCGTTGGCCCTGAACCATTCCACGGCCCGTTGCAGGGCATCCTGCACCCCTGTCTGGGGCAGCCCCAGTTCACGCACCGCCTTGCTGGAATCGAAGAACATGAATTTGGCCGCCATCTGCACTCCTGCCAGGGGGATCAACGGCTCCCTGCCGGTGATGGCGGATATCCCCTCGTTGACATAGGCGGCCAGCAGGATCGGCAGGTACGGCAGCCTGACCCTGGGTGCCCCCAGGCCGGTGATCTCCGCCAGCAGGCCGAAGATCGCGCTCAGGGTCAGGTTGCTGTTGCCCAGGATGTATTTCTCGCCGATGCGCCCCTTCTGTTCGGCCAGGATATGGCCGCGGGCGCAGTCCTCCACGGCGATGATGTTCAGCCCCGTGTCCAGATAGGCCGGCATGCGCCGGTTCAGAAAATCGACGATGATCTTGCCGGTGGGGGTCGGCTTGATGTCCAGCGGACCCACCGGGGTCGAGGGATTGACGATCACCAGCGGCAGCCCCTGGGCGATGAATTTCTCGG
>DATBXI010000222.1:0-4487 GCA_036514355.1 Desulfuromonadaceae bacterium | reverse complement strand
GTGATGACCGACAACCGCAACCGCACGGTCTCTGAAGTGCGCAGCATCTTCACCAAGAACAACGGCAACATGGGGGAAGCGGGCTGCGTGTCGTGGATGTTCGACAAGAAAGGGTTGATCACCTTCGACAAGGGGGTCGATTTCGAGCAGCTCTTCGAGGCGGCCATCGAGGCGGGTGCCGATGATGTTGCCGAAGAGGACGAGCAGATCGAGGTGACCACCGACCCGTCGAATTTCATCGAGGTGCGCGAGGCCCTGGAGGCCAAGGGGTTCAAGTTCGCCAATGCCGAGGTGACCATGATTCCCCAGACCATGGTGGCGCTGGAGGGGAAACAGGCGGAAAGCATGCTCAAGATGATGGACAAGCTGGAAGATAACGACGATGTCCAGAACGTCTACGCCAACTTCGACATATCGTCCGAGGAAATGGAAAAGCTGATGTAGGTCGGGTTGAAAAGGGGGCTTCGGCCCCCTTTTTGATTTCGGGGGACACCATGGAAAAAGCGACCTTTGCCGCGGGTTGTTTCTGGGGTGTGGAAGATGTCTTCGCAGGGATACCCGGCGTAGTCTCCACGCGGGTGGGGTACACGGGCGGACATACGGAGCATCCCACCTACAGGGAGGTGTGCGGCCACGACACCGGTCATGCCGAGGCGGTGGAGGTGACCTTCGATCCCGCACGGATCTCCTACGGCCAGTTGCTGGATGTTTTCTGGGAGTGCCACGATCCCACCCAGTTCAACCGCCAGGGTCCGGACGTGGGGGACCAGTACCGGTCAGCCATTTTTTATCATTCCGAGGAGCAGCGGCGTGTGGCGGCGGAGTCCCTGGAACACCTGGACCACTCAGGCCGATTGCGGCGGCGGATCGTGACCGTGATCGTGCCGGCCATCACCTTCTGGGAAGCCGAGGAGTACCATCAGAAGTATCACCAGAAGCACGGCGGAGGCTGCGGATTCTGAGGGGCACGGTTCTTTTCCGCCCTGGCTTCGCCAATCTTCACAATACCTTGTGCGGCGTACCATGCAGGTACGAAATTCCGCGTTCCTAGCATTTGCTGAATCTGATGTTCTGGTATCTGGGAGTTCGATTATGAGAGTGCTCGGCATAGACCCCGGTTCGCGCATAACCGGTTACGGTATCGTGGAACAGGATGGCAACCGTCTCGTCCATGTGGACAACGGTGCCATCTTCACCGACAGCGCCGCGGACTTTCCCGGGCGTCTGAAACGGATATTCGACGGCCTTTCCCGGGTAATGGCCGAGTACCGGCCCGACGAGGTGGCGGTGGAGAATGTCTTTCTTGCCACCAATGCCCAGAGCGCACTCAAGCTGGGACAGGCGCGCGGGGCAGCCATTGTGGCCGCCGTGCATGCCGGGCTGCCGGTGGCCGAATACACCGCCCTGCAGGTGAAGCAGGCCGTGGTGGGGCAGGGGAGGGCCGAGAAGGGGCAGGTGCAGAAGATGCTCAAGGCGCTCCTCGGTCTGCCCGAGGTCGCCCAGGCCGACGCATCCGATGCCCTGGCGGTGGCGGTCTGCCACATCAACTCCCATGGGCTCAAACAGAAGACCGGCGCCGGCTTGTCGCGACGGCGAACTTCCTGGAGGGATATGAAACTATGATCGCCATGCTTACGGGGCGGATCGCCCACAAGTCCCCCGATCACATCGTGCTTGACGTGAACGGCGTCGGCTACCGGGTGCTGATCCCCTTTTCCACCTACTACGAGCTCCCCGAGGAGGGGACGGTCAGCCTGCACATCCATACCAGCGTGCGGGAGGACGCCATTCAGCTGTACGGGTTCCGCACCCTGCTGGAGAAGTCCTTCTTCCAGCTGTTGATCTCGGTCTCGGGCATCGGCCCCAAGCTGGGGCGGGACATCCTCTCCAACATCCAGCCCGCAGCCCTGGCCCAGGCATTGAGCCAGGGGGATATTCACAAACTGTCGGCCATTCCGGGGATCGGCAAGAAGACCGCAGAACGGTTGATTCTGGAACTGCGGGAAAAGGTGGGGAAACTGGATATGACTGCACTGCCGGCCACGGAGCGGCGCGAAGTACCGGCCGGTGACGTCATGGACGACGTGGCCTCGGCGCTCATGAACCTGGGGTACAAGGAGCCGCAGGTCCGCAAGGTGCTCGGCGGGTTGGATGCGGGCGGCGGTGCATCGGTTGAGGCGCTGCTCAAGCAGGCGCTGAAAGTGCTGATGAAGTAGTCCTCAGAGCAGTCGTGCAGAGGGCAGCAAAAAGCGGGAGGGGCATGCAGCCCTTCCCGCTTTTGTCGTTGAGGGGTCCGGACCTCTGAGCTCAGATGTCGGCCGAGGCATCCTTGGGCGCTTCCGTTACGCTGGAAGCGGTCTTGACTTCGATGTTGGCCGCCGACATGAGCGGCTTCATGGCGCCGATGACCTTGCCGGTGTTGCCGAGGATGCCGCCGATGGACTTCACCGATTCGAGAACCGACGTAACCTTGAAGGCAAGGCGGACGGCGTTGACCGGATTGCTTGAAATCCCGTTGGCAATGCTGGTCCCCTCAGGCACCAGCAGGCCGGCCTGCAGGGCGCCCAGCGAGAAGTTGTAAAAGGCGGTGGCGACAAATTTCTTCTTCTTGTCATCCCATTTTTGTGCCTGCTGCTGCAACTCCTTGTCCTTGGCCCGCTTCTCGATAGTGGCCATTTCACTTTCCGTAATCTGCTGGCGCAGGGCGTTCTTTTCCTTGTCGTCGGTGGTTTCGTTCAGCTTCTTTTGCAGTTCTTCCATCTTGGCCTGCTCTTCTTTGCTGGCTACGGCCTTGAACAGGGAGTCCGCGCTCCGGTCGATCAGGGCCTCGGCCTTGCGGGCCTTTGCCAGGAACGCGTCGGGGTCGCCGTACGAAGAGCTGGCGGAGGCGGTCAGGGTCGGAAGTCCCCAGGCACCGGCGGTTCCGGCTGCGGCAAGTCCAATGGCGAGGGTGACAACGATGGTTCTGATCATCATGTTTGAGGCTCCTTTACGTGAGGTTATTTTGCGGCAATGCTAATTCCATTATTGGTAGCGCACCTTGAGAATGACATCCTTGAGCATGCCCAGGGCGCTTTTGCTCAAGTCTCCCTGGATGACCGGAATCTGGCAATCCTGGCGGCACTCTTCGGTTCTGATGGTGGTGCTTGAGGCCGCTTTCCCCTTTACATCCCGGCCGGCGTAGAGGCGATAGCCGGCCACCAGGGAAACCTCATGGGAACACTGCCCCCCGGTGCAGTTGTTCTTTTCCAGGGCCGCCTTGTGGACCGGCAGCAGGCAGCGCCCGGCGGTGTCCACCTTGCCCAGTTTCAGCGTGTCTTTGAAGCCGCCGTCCCGCACGGCCTCGTGTATCATCCGGGAAAAACCGTCGTCATTGTCGTACAGCGTATAGGGGAGCCGGTATCCGAAGGCGCGTGAAATGATACCGAAGTCGTTGAGATCCAGGGCGCCCAGCTTTGGAGAGCCGTTGTTGCAGTATACGACCGATGTCTCGCTCTGGTCCGCTTCAGCGGCTGTGGTTACCGCATCGACGATGACCATGTCATCCCTGGAGACGCCGGTCCCCTTGTTGAGCAGGGGGAGCACAAGGCTGAGCCTGACCTTCCCGTGCTCCGCTGCCACCACGCTTGCCTGCCAGATCGGGATGACGACATCGGTCCGCACTCCGTCCACGCGGCCGATGTTCCGATACAGGGTCACCTCCTGGCCGATGCGCAATTCCCTGGAACGGTCGTCCACGGTGACGTTCGTGCCGTCAACCTCCTTCACCGGATGCACCTGGTGGGAAAACTTGATGGATTTGGCAAACTGTTCCGCAAGATTGACCACGGCGTTTTTCAGCAGCACCTCGAGCCGGGCCTCCTTGCCGAACACCATGCCGCCGACATTCTTGTCTTCGATCCGGTCGAAACCTGCGGCGGAGAAGATGACCCGCCCCTGCTTGTCCAGCAGTTCGCCAAGAACATACTGTTCGTACACGTTCAGGCTGAATTTCCCCTTTTCGCTCATCGTGTAGAACCGCGGGGGGGCGGCGCTCAGTTTCAACATGTAGTCCGGAACGGCGCGTTGCTGGGTTGTCTCGAATTTACCCGCATAGGTGTCCCGGGCAACCGCCTCCAGCAGCCGCCGGAAGTACTCGTTGACCGGCAGGAGGGTGAAGGCGGATTCCTTTGACAGCTCCGAATCGAAAAAACGGGAGACATCGGTCAGCACCGGGTTGCGCCATCCCTCGTGCATGGTAAGCACCCGCGGTTTGCTGAACTGGCTGGCCGTGCTGGCGGTGGCGTACTTGAAGAATCGCCTGCCCCGCTCCACCTTGCCCAGAAGGCTGGCCGCAACGGCGTAATCCTCGGTCACGTACTTGACGGTGATCTCGTTGCCGGCAGCATCGACCAGGCTGTCGTCCCGGGCAATGCCGAACTTTCCTCCCTTGTCCAGGATATACAGCCCGTTCCATTCCTGGACCACGCCGGCCTCTATCCGTTGCG
>DATBXI010000221.1:0-5796 GCA_036514355.1 Desulfuromonadaceae bacterium | reverse complement strand
GCAGGTGATGCAGGGGAGGGCATCGATGTGGAGATCGGCCTGGGGCAGCCATTTGGCATGACTCTTGACCGTTTTACCCATGTCGTGGCACCTGGCGCATTTTGCATTGATGTCATCGCCCGACACGGCAACGGACGACCGAACCTCATGGGGGTTGTGGCAGTCGTTACAGACGGCCTTGGAACCATGGAGGCTCTTGGCGTATTCGGCCTGAATGGGGGCATGGCACTCCCGGCAGGATGCCTTGGAGGGCTTGGCGCCGTCATAGGGGTGTTTCGGTGTTACCGAGTCATGGCAGGTTTTACAGCCGATAAGGGAATGGGTGGTGGCGGCAAACCTGGCAGGATCAACCAGAAGCCGCTCACCACCCATTGGCATGATATCCCTGCTGGCGTGACAGGACAGGCACCTGTCGCTTACCGGATCAGCCGCCCGGGCGGCCCCGGTGATCGATCCCAGCAGGAGTGCCAGCATCAGCATCACAGTGAATACGCGCATCTCCAGGTCCTCCTTTTTCCCCATGGGCACCGGTAGCTGCCAACGGGTTATTGTATACAATATCATGATCTCTTTTTTACCAGACGATGCGTCGATTGCAATTGCTACGGCAAACTTTCTGTTTGGTTTTGCTAAACTTTCCCTAGCATCGGCCGTGCCATACGGCAGCTGGATGACGCAACCGCCTGTACTTGCTGGCGTTAGTGCCCGCATTTGCCATCGTGATCATGGGAAGCCGGCTGCAGGAGTATAACAGCCCCATACAGGACACCGTTGACCGGCGAGCGATTCTGACGCCAACTGGGCATGTTGCAGGCATGGGACGTTGTGTCAGGCACTGGCCGCTGGTGTACATCAAATTCATACACCATGATCGTGTCCTGGATCATGCCCGTTCGCAGGGTCTCCCGCTTTGAATGAATCCTGGCGTTCCCGTTCGCTCGATACGCCGTTCATGCATCACTGGGTTATGGTAGTGATTGACTTGGGGAGCGTTATGGGTAATATGTGATGAAGCGTATACGGCTTGCTCATGGCGGTTTCCAGCACGGCAGTCACCTAAGGGGGAAACGATGGAGCGCACCAGGATTCTGATCGTTGACGACGAAGCGGTAATCAGGGACGGCCTGAAACGTATCCTGGAAGGCGATCGGTTTGCCGTGGAGACCTGCGCGAGCGGCTACGGCGCCATTGAACTGCTGCACGGGCAGGAGTACGACCTGATCGTCACCGACCTCAAGATGCCGGGCATGAACGGCATCGAGGTGCTCAAGGCGGTTGCCACGCTCCAGCCCCATGTGCCGGTCATCATGATCACCGGCTACGCCTCGGTGGAAACCGCGGTGGAGGCCATGAAATGCGGGGCCGTGGACTACATCTCCAAGCCGTTCGCACCGGATCAGTTCCTGGAAAAGGTGGAGCGCGCCCTGGCACAGCGCACCCATTTCCTGGACGACAGCCACCTGAAGGGCGATATCGGCGCCCGGCCCGGTTTTCACCAGTTTGTGGGCGAAAGCAAGGAGATGCTCAAGGTCTACCACCGGATCATGCAGGTGGCCGCCACGACCAGCACGGTCCTGATTACCGGCGAGAGCGGCACCGGCAAGGAACTGGTGGCCCGCGCCATCCACGAAAACAGCCCCCGGCCCGACCGGCCTTTTGTGGCGGTGGACTGCTCCTCCCTGGCGGAAACCCTGCTGGAGAGCGAACTGTTCGGCCATGTGAAAGGCTCGTTCACCGGTGCGATCCAGACCAAGACAGGGCTCTTCAAGGTGGCGGACGGCGGCACCCTGTTCCTGGACGAGGTCTCCAACATCAGCCTCTCCACCCAGGCAAAGCTGCTGCGCGTCCTCCAGGAGCGCCAGATCACTCCCATCGGGGGGACCCAGCCTCTACCCATCAGCATCCACCTGGTGGCGGCCACCAACAAGAGCCTCAAGGCCCTGGTCGCCGAAGGGACGTTCCGCGAGGACCTGTACTTCCGCCTCAACATCATCCCCATCGAATTGCCGCCGCTCCGTGAGCGCAAGGGGGATATCCCGCTCCTGATCAGCCATTTCCTGAAAAAGTTCACCGCCGAGATCGGCAAGGATATCCGTGGAGTGGCGCCCGATGCCATGCTGTTCCTGGAGGGGTATGCGTATCCCGGCAATGTCAGGGAACTGGAGAACATCATCGAGCGGGCCGTGGTGCTGGCCGAAGGCGACATCATCCGCAAGAAGGACCTGGAGCAGCAGGAGGGCGACGGAGGGGAGGGGGACACCATGGGGCATGTCCCCACCACCGCCGAGGAGCTCAAGGAGATGAAGCGCCATATCCGGGGGCATGCGGTGGATGCCATAGAAAAGGCCTTCCTGGTCAGCGCCCTGGAGCGCAACAACTGGAACGTGACTCGGGCCGCCGAGGAAACCGGCATACTGCGCCCCAATTTCCAGGGGATGCTCAAACGACTGGGGATATCAGTCAGGGCGCAGTTGGAGAAATGAGGCGACTGAAAAGCCTTTCTCTCACTCGCTCACTCCGTTCGCTAGAGCTCACAGAGGCACAGGGAAAGACCGAATAAGAATCAATACCGTTATGGATAATCAAACGGATTTGATGGTTTTTATCTTGTTGTAAAGATGTTCTCCGTGCCTCTGTGAGCTCTGTGAGAGATCGATTTCGATTCTAGAAGTTATGTTGTCTCTTCCCCGTTCACCGGCAGCATGATGGTGAACGCCGTTCCTTCCCCCACCATGCTTCTCACCTCGATTTTTCCGCCGTTGTTTTCCACGATGCCATAGGATATGGAGAGCCCCAGGCCGGTGCCGTCGGCCTTGGTGGTGAAGAACGGGTCGAAGATCCGCTGAAGGTTCTCTTCGGGGATGCCGCAGCCGGTATCGCTGATTTCGGTGCACACAAAGGCGCCGTCGGCCGGCCGGGTGGCGCTGATCGTGAGGGAACCGCCGTTGGGCATGGCATGACCGGCATTGATGACGAGATTCACGAATACCTGCTGGATCTGGTTCGGGTCCGCATAGATCCGGGGCAGGTCGGGCTCGTAGCGCCTGTCGATGGTTATGGCGCGAAAACCGGGCAATTGCTGGAACAGGTCGATGACCTTGTCGAGCAGCGCGTCGAGTGCAACCGCTTCCTTGCGTGGTACCGCTTCGCGGGAGAATTCCAGCAGTTGCTTGACGATGTCGGCGCAGCGGCGGGTTTCGGCGATGATCCGCTCCATGTCCGGCTTGAGTGCCGGCTCCAGGCGTTTGTCGCTGTTCAGGATCGATGCGTACAGCAGCACGCCGGTGAGGGGGTTGTTGATCTCGTGGGCAATGCCGGCCACCAGGTTGCCCAGCGCGGCCAGCCTCTCGGAGCGCTGGAGTTGCGTCTCCATCCGCTTGATCTCCCGGCTCCGTTCCTCCACCTTCTGTTCCAGGCTCCCGGCCCACTCCCGCAGTTCCTCACTGGCTTTGCCCAGGCTTTCGGTCATCCGGTTGACCGATGCGGACAATTCCCCCAGTTCGTCGCCGGATGTGGCCGTGACCCGGGCATCCAGGTCCCCCGCCGCCACCAAGGCGGTATGCCGCATCAGACGCTGCACCGGCCGATTGACCAGGCGCCGCGTCATGAAGGTGAGCAGCACGCCGATCAACACCAGGAGCAGGCAGGTCATGACGATGAACTGCATGCGGTATTCGTGGGATTTCTTTTGCAGGTCCTCAAGGGATATGGAGATGTCCATAACCCCGAGGATCCGGTGGTCGCTCCGATGGAAGTGGCATGCCCCGGTGGCGCAGTCGGGCTGGTTGTAGATGGCCTTGGTGAACCCCAGCACCTCCTTGCCGTCCGCGGTGCGGTAGAGCCGGCTGCGGTTCATGGAGCTGGCATCGACGCGGGGGTTGTGCGTTTTGTGGCACATGACGCACATCTCCGCGTTCTTGCCCACAACGGTGCCGGCCTCCTCTCTGACGCTGGAAAAGGCGACCCTCCCTTCACGGTCGATGAGCCGGATGTGCTCGATGCTGTCGCTCTTGGCGATGCGGCTGATCATCTGGTAGAGGCTGGCCTTGTCGTTCTTCATCATGGCGTCGTAGGCGCTCTGATTGATGATCTCGGCCACCTGCTCGGCATTGGAGACGGCGTACTCGACCATGATGCTGCGGAAATTTTTGAGATTGATGTAGTCGAGCACGCCCATGAACCCGATCAGGATCAGGGATGTGGCAAAGGTCAGCTTGGTGATCAGTGAGGGGCGGAATTGCATGGCTCACGCCTTTGGTTGCCGCGGTAGATGCGAGTATGTTCAGTTACATACTGCGATTGCCGTATTCCGTCAAGTTTTTCGACCGGTTTCCGCGCGGGGGTGTTTCCGGCCGCCGTACTCCAGAACCCGTTCGATGAAGGCTTCGCGGACCGCCGGGTCCCGCAGCCGTTCCTCATGCTCCACCGGCAGACGGGGGAAGTGCTTGACGATGGCGGCGGCGAACAGGCCGCTGGCGTGCCCTGCCGGCATCCCGTCCCGGAAGACGTCAATGCGGTACGGTTCACAGCTGGGCGACCCCTTCTTGAAGATGAAGCCGCACAATTGCTCCCGCTCCAGCTCCCTGACCGTGGCTTGGCAGTACTCCAGCATCGGGCCGGTCATGTCGATGCGGCTCTGAATGATCACCAGCCGGGGAGCAGCCGGATCACCCTCCAGACGCATGGCCTCGCGGGGAATAGACATGCCGCACCCCACCTCGGGGCAGACCGGTATCAATCGGAAGAAACGATTCAAGGTATCGGTAATGTATGGTTCAGCCTTGTGGCCGCCGTTGTAGCGCACGCGCTCGCCCAGGAGGCAGGCGCTGACACCGATGGCGATGAGGGTGGAGGTGTCTGTCACGGTCGGCAGTTCTCCGGCAGGAACGACAGGGTCAGCATGTTCTTGCCCCTGACGCGTTGGTAGGTGAACTGGTCTGCATTGTGTCGCATCAGGTCGATCTCCAATCTCGTAAATTCGATACACATGATCGTTTATTGTAATGGTTTGCCTTGCTTCAAGCTTATGTCCCAGCAAAGTGCAGCATCATCGTGGCGAGTCCAAACCCGCCCGCCCGCATACGGTTACCTACGTACCGGTCGATCAAGAAACCCTTCCCGCAGCAGGCGCTTCAGCCGCGCGCGCTCTTCCGGCGTAAGCCGGCGGTCCCGGTACACCGCGCCGGCGTAGATCTCCACGAACTCGCGGACCTTCCCGTTGCCGTTACTGGTCGCCGCGATCTCGAACAGCCCCTGCCGGCCCGGTTCCGGTTTGATGCCGCAGTCCCGTTCCACGCGGCGGTAAAAGGAGCGCAGCAGCCGCTCCTCCGGGGGTGCCAGCAGCCGGCGCCCGCGGAACACCAACAGGAGGGCGCCGATCAACGCGGCAAGCGCCAGCGCCGTCGGCAGGGTCGTCTTCAGCACCCTGGCCGCGTCAAACCGTTGCAGGTGCCTGCCGACGCTGCGGGCGGCCTCCACCTGGCGCTCCAGGTCGTAGGTGATGACCGTGCGGTTCCAAGAGTGATCCAGGGAGTCGAGTGCCAGGCGGAATCGGGCGGCCCAGCCCTGTCTGCGGGGGCGGCCCCAGACCTCGCCCGCGTTCTGC
This sequence comes from Desulfuromonadaceae bacterium, assembly GCA_036514355.1. Lineage (GTDB taxonomy): Bacteria > Desulfobacterota > Desulfuromonadia > Geobacterales > Pseudopelobacteraceae > JACPFJ01. Next base: position 191 of record DATBXI010000221.1, on the reverse strand, counting down.
GCCAGGCTGCTTGGATCGATCCGCACCCACCCCGTGCCCGTGATGAATGCCTCCACCCAGACGTGGGCCATATCCTCGCTGATCAGATAGTACCCCCCCATCTCGTTGTAGTCACCTCCCAGGTAGCCCGCCACCAGGCGGGCCGGGACGCCGGCTGCGCGCAGGGTGAGCGCGAAGGAGGCGGCAAAGAA
>DATBXI010000220.1:0-3843 GCA_036514355.1 Desulfuromonadaceae bacterium | reverse complement strand
TTCTTGACCAGGAACATGGCCATGTCACCCACCACCTTGGAGGAGGGGGTGACCTTGACGATGTCCCCGAACAGCAGGTTGACCTTGTGGTACATCTCCTTGCACTCGTCCCAGCGCTCCAGGAGACCCAGGCCGGCCACCTGGGGCTTGTAGTTGGAGTACTGGCCGCCCGGGATCTCGTGGTGGTAGACCTCGGCCGTGCCGGACTTGAGCCCGGACTCGAACGGGGCATAGTAGTCCCGCACCGTCTCCCAGTAGTTGGCCAACTGCTGCAGGCCGTCGGTATTGACCTGCGGGTCGCGCTCGCTCCCCTCCAGGGCCGACACCAGGGCGTTCAGGTTGGGCTGGGCCGTGAGCCCGGACAGGGACGACAGGGCCGCGTCCACGATGTCCACTCCGGCCTCGCTGGCCTTGAGCAGCATGGCGCTGCCGTTGGACGAAGTGTCGTGGGTGTGCAGGTGCACCGGAATGCCGATGTTCTCCTTGAGCGCCTTGACCAGCTTGTAGGCGGCCAGGGGCTTGAGCAGGCCGGCCATGTCCTTGATGGCCAGGATGTGGGCGCCCATCTGCTCCAGCTCCTTGGCCATGTTCACGTAGTATTCCAGGGGGTATTTGTCCCGCTTGGGATCGGTGATGTCGCCGGTGTAGCAGATGGCGGCCTCGCAGATCTTGCCGGTCTTGCGCACCGCCTCCATGGCCACCCGCATGCCGGTGGTCCAGTTGAGAGAGTCGAAGATGCGGAAGATATCGATGCCCGAGTTGGCCGCCTCTTCCACGAACCGCTCCACCACGTTGTCCGGGTAGTTGGTGTACCCCACGGCGTTGGAGCCGCGCAGGAGCATCTGGAACAGGACGTTGGGGATCGCCTCGGACAGCTTGTGCAGCCGCTGCCAGGGATCTTCCTTGAGGAAGCGCATGGCAACGTCGAAGGTGGCGCCGCCCCACATCTCCAGGGAGAAAATGTCCGCGGCCAGGTACGAGGTGGGCTCGGCGATCTTGAGCAGGTCATAGGTGCGCACCCGGGTGGCCAAGTTGGACTGGTGGGCGTCGCGCATGGTGGTGTCGGTGATGAGGAGCCGATTCTGCTCCAGGATCCACTTGGAAAGCCCCTCGGCCCCCAGTTTCATGAACAGGTCGCGGCTCCCTGTCGGGCGCGGCTTGGTGAAATCCACATCCGGCACCCGGGCTTCGATCAGCTCGGCCGATTTGAGCATGCGGGGCGTGCCGGGCGAGCCGTTGACGACCACTTCCCCCAGGAAGGTGAGCACCTTGCTGGCCCGGTCCTTTTTCTCGCGGATCACCAGCAGCTCCGGGTGTTTCTCGATAAAGGAGGTGTCGCAGTTCCCCTTGAGGAAGACCGGATGGGTGACCACGTTCTCCAGGAAGCCGATGTTGGTCTTGACCCCGCGCACCCGAAACTCCTGGAGGGCGCGGTTCATGATGTGGGCAGCGTCCTGGAAGGAGAGCCCCCAGGAGCTGACCTTGACCAGGAGCGAATCGTAGTGCGGGGTGATCTTGGCGCCGGTGAAGGCGTTGCCCGCGTCCAGGCGGATGCCGCAGCCGGCCGCCGAACGGTAGGTGGTGAGGGTGCCGAAGTCCGGGGCAAAGTTGTTGGCCGGGTCCTCGGTGGTGATGCGGCACTGGATGGCATAGCCGCGCATGTCGATGGCGGACTGGGAGGGGATGTTGATCTCCGGGTCGGACAGCCTGTGGCCGCAGGCGATGAGGATCTGGTTCTGCACCAGGTTGCGGCCGGTGATCATTTCGGTCACGGTGTGCTCCACCTGGATGCGGGGGTTCATCTCGATGAAGTACCAGTTCCCCTCCTGGTCCAGCAGGAACTCCACGGTCCCGGCGTTCCGGTACTTGACCTGGCCGGCGATCTTGAGGGCCGCATCGCACAGTTCCTCGCGGGTCTTCTGGGTCAGGGAGAGGGAGGGGGCGAACTCCACCACCTTCTGGTGGCGGCGCTGGATGGAGCAGTCCCGCTCGTAGAAGTGCACCAGGTTGCCGTAGTTGTCCCCCAGCACCTGCACCTCGATGTGCTTGGGGTTGGCCAGGTAGCGCTCCAGGAACACGGCCGGGTTGCCGAAGGCCGCCTTGGCCTCGCTTCCGGCCGCCACCAGCCCCTCCAGCAGCTCCTTCTTGTTGTGGGCCACGCGCATGCCGCGGCCGCCGCCGCCGGCCGCGGCCTTGATGATGATCGGATAGCCGTGTTCCTTGGCGAACCGGAGGGCATCCTCTTCCTTCTCGATGGGGTCCTCGGTGCCGGGCACGGTGGCTACGCCGGCAACCAGGGCCACCTTGCGGGCCGCCACCTTGTCCCCCAGGGCACGCTGCATCTCGGCCGTGGGGCCGATGAACGCGATCCCGTTGGCCTCGCACTTCTCGGCAAACTCGGCGTTCTCCGCCAGGAAGCCGTAACCGGGGTGGATGGCGTCCACGTCCGCCTTGAGCGCCAGGGCAATGATCTCGTCGATTCCCAGATAGGCGTCGATGGGGCTCTTTCCCTTGCCGATCAGGTAGGCCTCGTCCGCCTTGTAGCGGTGGAGGGAGAGCTTGTCCTCCTCGGAATAGAGCGCCACCGTGCCGATGCCCAGCTCGGTGCAGGCGCGGAAGATGCGAATGGCAATCTCGCCGCGGTTGGCGGCCATGACCTTGCGGAACTTCTGCTTACTCATCTAAATCCTCCGTCAGATATTTAGTCAAACTAAAATTATTCAGCATTTTTGAATAGTTACGCTATTGCACTGGCGGCATAAAATCAGATTGGCCGTGTTTTGTCAATCATGATTTTTGCTGGTTCATAACCTGCTGAATATGAAATGGAAAGCCGAACCTGACCCCGGATTGACGGCAATATGCGCGGAAGCGCTGTGAGCGGCACCTGATTCGAAGGGGCGGAGCGATGGAACGGGTGGTTGTTTCCGTTTTTCCCTTGAAGATCTACGGCATTTTACGTATAAGTAAAGCCATACGCATATTAACCGGAGGCCTTGCATCATGGATATCGCCGTGCTCCCCCTTTCGCCCGAGAAGATGAAGAACAAGATTGCGGATCAAACCCAACTCGGCTTCGGCAAACACTTCACCGACCGCATGCTGCTGGTGGAGTGGAAGGCCGGCCAGGAGTGGTGCGACGCCCGCATCAAGCCCTATGAACCGTTCGTGCTCGACCCGGCCTGCACGGTATTCCACTATGCCCAGGAGATATTCGAGGGGCTCAAGGCGTACAAATGGGCCGACGGCCGCATCGCCCTGTTCCGTCCCGAGATGAACGCCCGCCGCTTCAACCACTCGGCCGACCGCATCTGCATGCCTGCGGTACCGGAGGAGCTGTTCCTGAAAGGGATCGAGCAACTGGTTTCCCTGGAGCGGGAGTGGATCCCCACCGCGCCGGGCACCTCCCTCTACATCCGCCCCACCATGATCGCGGTGGAGCCGGTCCTGGGGGTCCACCCCTCGAACCACTACTACTTCTACGTGATCCTCTCGCCGGTGGGAGCCTACTATGCGGCGGGCTTCAACCCGGTCAGTATCCTGGTGGAGGACCACTACGTCCGCGCCGTGCCGGGCGGCACCGGCGAGGCCAAGACCGGCGGCAACTACGCCAGCTCCCTCAAGGCCGGGTTGGAGGCCAAGCAGAAGGGCTTCGACCAGGTGCTCTGGCTGGACGGCAAGGAACGGCGCTTCATCGAGGAAGTGGGGGCCATGAACATGTTCTTCGCCTACGGGGACAGGATCGTCACCGCCCCCCTGACCGGCTCGATCCTGTCGGGCGTGACCCGGGACTCGGTCCTGAAGCTGGCCCCGACCCTGGGCTATCAGGTGGAGGAGCGGCCG
>DATBXI010000219.1:0-2847 GCA_036514355.1 Desulfuromonadaceae bacterium | reverse complement strand
GTAGGTGCCGAAGATCCGGCCATCGGGAGAGACCGAGCCGTCCTCCACGGCCACCGCTGCCGTGCCGCGCTTGAAGATGCGGCTGAAGGGGCGGGGCGTCTCCAGGTGGGTGGTCAGTCCCATGTGGATCTCGTAACCGGTCACCACGTCGTCCCGGCCCGCTGCCAGGTCCGACCCGGCTTGTTCCAGGCGGGCCTGGACCTGGTGGGTTTCCTTCTGTGCCAGCATCCTGGTCTCCACGGGCAAGAGCCCGAGGCCGGCGGCTTCCGCGGTAGCCGACTCCACGCCGTCGGGGTCCAGCACCCGCTGTCCCAGCATCTGGTAGCCGCCGCAGATGCCCACGATATGGCCGCCGAATTCCCTGATGCGGGCGGACAGTCCCCGCTCATCCAGGTAGCCCAGGTCCGGGATGGTGGACTTGCTCCCCGGCAGGATCAGCACATCCAGGCCGCCCACCTGTTCGGGCCGGTCGATGTACTCCAGAATAACGTCCGGCTCGTGCAGGAGCGGGTCAAAGTCGGTGAAGTTGGAGATGCGCGGCAGCCTCACCACGCCGATGCGGATGCAGTCCCCGGCTGGCACGCGTGCCGCGGCGCCGGCATTCCCCAAAACCACGCTGTCCTCGACCGGCAGGTCCAGGTTGGCCAGCCAGGGGAGCACCCCCAGCACCGGCACGCCGGTCCGCTCCTGGATGAATGCGATACCCGGGGCGAGGATGGTGGGATCGCCGCGAAACCGGTTGATGATCACCCCGCGGATGAGCGCACGCTCCTCCGGTTCCAGCAGCTCGATGGTGCCCGCGATCTGGGCGAAGACGCCGCCCCGGTCGATGTCGGCCACCAGGATGACCGGGCAGTCGGCCATGTGGGCCACCCGCAGGTTGGCGATGTCCGTCTGCCTGAGGTTGATCTCGGCGATGCTGCCGGCCCCCTCGATGACGATGAAGTCGTGGTTTTCCCGGAGCCGCTGAAAGCTCTCCCTCACCCGTTCGAATGCCACTGGCTTGAAGGCGTCGTATTCCTTGACGCCCATGTTGGCCACGACCGTGCCCTGGACGACCACCTGGCTGCCGGTGTCGGAGTTGGGCTTGAGGAGCACCGGGTTCATGTCGGTGTGGGGGGGGATGGCGCACGCCTGGGCTTGTACCGCCTGGGCCCGGCCGATCTCTCCCCCTTCCGGGGTGACGCAGGAGTTGTTGGACATGTTCTGGGACTTGAACGGGGCGACCGTAATGCCGCGTTTCACCAGGCACCGGCAGAAGCCGGCGGTGATGACCGACTTGCCCACGTCCGAGGCGGTGCCGCAGAACATGACCGCGCCTGTGCCATCCTTCTGTTGTGTGTATCCCTCAACCTTATTGCACAACAATCCCTGATCCCCAGTCCCCAGTCCCCAATCACCAGACCCCAGTTTCCGGCTATACCCCCGGGGGGTGACCATCCGTCCGCTGCGGTCCACGAAGGTGGTGCTGTTGCCGATCACGACGATGGAGAACATGTCGATCTCGTGCTCCGGCAGGTCGGCCAGGGTGGTGACAATGGCGGATTCGTCCGTCCGGCAGGCGTTGCGGACGATGCCCGCCGGTGTCGAGCCGGGCCGCGCGCTCAGGATGATACGCCGGGCCTCCTGGATCTGGGTGACCCGTTTCTTGCTCCTGGGGTTATACAGAACGATCACGAAGTCGGCCCGGGTCGCCGCCGCCAGCCGGTCCCTGATCAGCTCCCAGGGGGTGAGCAGGTCCGAGAGGGAGATGACGGCAAAGTCGTGCATCAGCGGCGCGCCCAGCACGGAGGCCGCTGCCTGGACGGCGGAGATGCCGGGGATGACCCGCACGTCCGGCTGTGTCTGGTTTCCCTCGGCGGCGTCACGCTCCAGCAGTTCCAGCACCAGCCCGGCCATGCCGTAGATGCCCGCGTCTCCTCCGGACACCAGGGCAACGGTTGCACCGCTTCGCGCCCTGGTAATGGCTGCGCGGCAACGCTCCACCTCCTGCATCATGGGGGTGGAGACGACTTCCTTGCCCTCCAGGAGCGGCCGGATTAGGTCGATATAGACACCATAGCCGATAACCACGCCGGAATCGGCAATGGCCAGCCGGGCGGCCTCGGTCATATGGGAGAGGGCACCAGGTCCGGTGCCGATGATGTAGAGTGCTGCCATGCTGCTCCTCGATGAAGGGTGGGAAAAGCGAAACGGAGCGGATTATTGCACGGTGGTACGGGGAGATGCAAGCGGGAAAGCGTTGGGAAAAGGTCGTACGGGACCGCCGGAATCAGGCGGTATAGGAGGCGTAGAGTTGTTTGACCCGTGCCAGGTAACTCCGGGTCTCGGCGGGCATGCGCTCGGGCCGCTTGTCCACGTTGCCCGGACCCCAGTTGTAGGCGGCAATGGCCGAATCCACATTACCGTTGTAACGGTCCAGCAGGTCACGCAGGAACCGGGTGCCGCCCATGATATTCTGCTCCGGATCGAATGAGTCGCTGACCCCCAAGGAACGGGCGGTTCCGGGCATAAGCTGCATCAGCCCCTGGGCTCCGGCGTGGGAGACGGCAGTGGGATTGAAGTTGCTCTCTGCCTTGATGACCGCCTTGATCAGCCCCACGTCCACGCCATACCGCCGAGATGCCCTGGCGATGATGGGGTCGAGCCACTGGCTCCCCGTGGGAAGCGCGGCCGAGGAGGCGGGAGCGATTTCGGGCAGTTCCTGTGCCGGAACCGGTGCTTCGTCCTGCTGGCTGGACTGGCCGGAGCCCTCCGGGGCGTTGCCGGCATACGCCTGTATCAAGGCCTGGATTGTGGGGGACGGACGGCTGAACAGAGACGGCATCGCGGCGTCGGCCGGCGTAT
>DATBXI010000218.1:0-6498 GCA_036514355.1 Desulfuromonadaceae bacterium | reverse complement strand
CCATGCCCTCGATATCGGTGCCATGACGGTCTTCATCTATGCCTTCCGTGAGCGCGAGGCCATAATGGAAACCTACGAACTGATCTCCGGCGCCCGCATGACCTCCAACTTCTTCCGCGCCGGCGGCCTTTCCCAGGATGTACCGCCCGAGTTCGAAAAGAAGGTGCGGGACTTCATTGACTCCATGCCCGCTTACCTGGACCAGTATGAAGGGCTGCTGACCACCAACCCCATCTGGCGCAAGCGTACCATCGGCAATGGTGTGATCTCGGCCGAGGACGCCATCGATATCGGCCTTACCGGGCCGGCCCTGCGCGGCTCCGGCGTAGACTGGGATCTTCGTCGCGACACGCCGTATGCCGGTTATGAGAACTATGCCTTCGAGGTGCCGGTTGGCGAGAACTGCGATACCTTTGATCGTTACAAGGTCCGTCTGGTCGAGATGCGCGAGGCGTGCAAGATCGTCACCCAGGCGCTGGATCGCCTCAAACCCGGCCCGGTGCTGGCCGACGAGCCGCAGGTCTGTTATCCCCCCAAGGAAAGCGTCTATAACTCCATCGAGGGCCTGATCCACCACTTCAAGATCGCTTCCGAAGGCTACTCGCTCCCGGAAGGCGAGGTCTACCAGGGTGTGGAAGCGCCCAAGGGCGAGCTGGGGTTCTACATAGTCAGCGACGGCAGTACCAAGCCCTATCGCATGCGAATTCGCCCGCCATCATTCGTGAATCTCCAGGCCATCGAGAAGATGTGTCTGGGCAGCATGATCGCGGACCTGGTGGCGGTAATCGGGACGCTGGACATCGTCCTCGGTGAAATTGACAGATAACTCCCGTACGATTCAAAGGAGACGGCGCGCATGAGTGACGCGGTAGCGCAACAGGTTGAAGAGCAGGAACCGGAAATAGACCTTTCCCTGGCCAACAAGGTTATCGATAAGTATATAGATCTGCCGGGAAACTTGATGCCGGTTCTCCAGGGAGTTCAGGACGAGTATGGCTACATTCCGCGTGTGGTGGCGGATCTTGTCGCTGAGCGGCTCAATGTATATCCCAGCCAGATCTACGGCGTGCTTACCTTTTATGCCCAGTTCCATCTCAAGCCGCGGGGACGTTTCATCATCCGCGTCTGCGTTGGAACCGCCTGCCATGTTTCGGGTGCCCCGCGCATTGTTGAGACCTTTTTCGAAAAACTGCACATCGGCCACGCCGAGACGACGCCGGACCTGCGCTTCACCTTTGAAAAGGTTGCCTGCTTGGGCGCCTGCGGCATGGCGCCCCTGGCCATGGTCAACGACGATACTTTTGGCAAGATGACGGTCCAGAGGGTTGACGAGATAATTGCCGAATATAACCAGCGGCCGATGTAAGTAGACCGACCCAACCATTCCAGCAGAGGACAGAGCGTTATGGGCGAAGCAATACAGATTCTGATATGTCAAGGGACCGGCGGCATCTCGGCCGGGGCGAAAAAAGTCGAGGCGGAGTTTCGCCGGGTACTCACTGACAAGGGCGTTGACGCAGTTGTCGGCAAACGGTGCGAAGTCATCCACACCGGGTGCCGCGGATTGTGCGCCAATGACGTTCTGGTCGACATCATCACCCCGGAACAGGGGCGAGTGACCTATGACTTTGTCCTGCCGGAAGAGGTCGAGAAGATCGTTGACGAGCATATCGTCAACAAGGCGGTGATGGAGAAGCGCAAGGCCAAGCCGTACTACAACACCTTTGTCGATGCCCAGATGCGCGTGGTCATGACCGGGTGCGGCCAGATAAACCCGGACAGCATCGATGCCTATAAACAGGAAGACGGCTTCAAGGCCATCGAGAAATGCGTCAAGGCTATGAAGCCCGAGGATGTCATCGAAGAGGTCAAGAAGTCCGGCCTCCGGGGACGTGGGGGCGGCGGCTTTCCCACGGGCATGAAATGGTCCTTCTGCAAGGCTTCGCCCGGCGACCATAAGTACCTTATCTGCAATGCCGATGAAGGCGATCCGGGCGCGTTCATGGACCGCTCGCTGCTGGAAGGCGACCCCTACTGCATCATCGAGGGGATGATGATCGCCGCCTATGCCATCGGATGCGACTTCGGCTACGTGTATGTCCGCGCCGAGTATCCGCTGGCCGTGCAGCGTCTCCAGCACGCCATCGACGTCTGCTACGAGCAGGGGTACCTGGGTAAGAACATCCAGGGGTGGGGCATCGACTTCGACATGCGCATCAAGATGGGCGCCGGCGCATTCGTCTGCGGCGAGGAAACCGCCCTGATGGCCTCCATCGAGGGACAGCGCGGCATGAGCCGCCCCCGTCCGCCGTTCCCTGCCGTGCGCGGCCTGTGGGGCAAGCCGACCAACATCAACAACGTCGAGACCTTTGCCAACGTCCGGCACATCATCAACAAGGGCGGCGACTGGTACGCTTCATTGGGTACCGAGACCACCAAGGGGACCAAGATCTTCGCGGTAACCGGCAAGGTCAAGCACACCGGCTTGGTGGAAGTCCCTGCCGGCATGACGGTCCGTTCGGTTATCTATGATGTCTGCGGCGGCATTCTCAATAACCGCAAATTCAAGGCCGTCCAGGCCGGCGGCCCGTCCGGTGGTTGTATCCCGGCCGAGATCCTGGATACGCCGGTGGACTACGATTCCCTGATCAAGGCCGGCGCCATGATGGGGTCCGGCGGTCTGGTCGTCATGGACGAGACCACCTGCATGGTTGACGTGGCCCGCTTCTTCCTGACCTTCACCAGGATGGAGTCGTGCGGCAAATGCGTTCCCTGCCGCATCGGCCTGAAGGTCATGCTCGACATCCTGGAGCGCATCACCGAAGGGCGTGGCGAACCCGCCGACCTCGAAACCCTTCTGGACCTGGGCGTTGCCATCAAAAAGGCGTCCCTGTGCGGTCTCGGCCAGACGGCGCCCAACCCGATCCTTTCCACCATCAACTATTTCCGCCACGAGTATGAGGCCCATATCAACGACAAACGGTGCCCCTCCAACTGCTGCAAGGAATTGCTGCTCTGGCAGATCGTGGAAGACAAATGTGTCAAGTGCGGCGCCTGCAAGAAGGCCTGCCCCGTTGAGGCGATCGTGTGGGAAAAGGGTCAGATCGCCTTCCTGGACAAGGAAAAGTGCACCAAGTGCAAGTCCTGCTATGACGCCTGCCGCTTTATGGCGATCGAATAGGAAACTCACGAACACGAACGGTCAAACTCACGGACAGAGGTTGAGATGGTAAATCTGACGATAGACGACAAGCAGGTCACGGCTCCCAAGAATTCCACGATTTACGATGCCGCCAAGTTGAACGGGATCAGGATACCGATCCTGTGCCACGACAAGAAGCTGAAACCCTTTGGCGCCTGCCGCATGTGCCTGGTGGAGGTGGAACAGATGAAGGGGCGCCAGATCCCTGCCTGTACCACGCCGGTCACCGACGGCATGATCATCCGTACCTCTACGCCTGATATCATCAAGGCCCGCAAGATGGTACTGGAGCTGCTGCTGCTCAACCACCCTATCGACTGCCCGGTGTGCGACAAGGGCGGGGTCTGCGACCTGCAGGACCTGACCTTCGAGCACAAGGTGAATGCCAACCGCTTCGCGGACGCAAAGTTCCAACACGAGATCGACTACAACAACCCGCTGATCGAGCGGGATATGAACCGTTGCGTGCTCTGCGGCAAGTGCGCTCGCATCTGCGACGAGATCGTCTCCTTCGGCGCCCTGACCTTTATCAGCCGCGGCATCGAGACCAAGGTGGGCTGCGAGTTCGAGGGTGCGCTCAACTGCGAATTCTGCGGCTCGTGCGTGTCGGTCTGCCCGGTCGGTTCGCTTCTGGCCCGGCCGTTCAAGTTCAAGTCCCGTTTCTGGGCGCTCACCAACAAGAAATCCGTGTGCGGCTACTGCGGCACCGGCTGCAACCTGACCCTCGGAGTCAAGGACAACAAGGTGTTGACAACGGTCTATGACGAGGACCAGGGGTTCCACAACGGCCAGCTCTGCTGCCGGGGACGCTTCGGTTACCAGTTCATCAGCTCCGACAAGCGCCTGACCACACCGCTGGTGCGCAAGAACGGCGTACTGGTGGAAGCCGGCTGGGACGAAGCTCTGGACTTGGTTGCCAGCCGCCTGAAGGGGGCCGGCCAGTCGGCCGCCGCCCTGGCGACCCCGCGCCTCACCAACGAAGAACTGGTGCTTTTCAAGCAGCTGATGGAGCTTGCCGGTTCCCCGAACTATGACCACTCCGCTGGATACGGCCACGCCGCCCTGACCGAAGGTTTTGCCCGCAGCCTGGGGGCAACGGCGTCACCCGCCACCATCCTGGATGTGCAGAAGAGCGACCTGCTGCTGGTCGTCAAAACAGACTCCTACGAGACGCACCCGGTCATCGGTTTCGAGATCAACATGGCGGTCAAGAACCAGGGCACCCGACTGGCCATCCTGTCCGACAAACGCGGCAAGCTCTCCAAACTGCCCGACGCCAAGACCCTGGTCCACACACCCGGCAGCGAGGTCGCGGTTCTCAATGCTATTGCCAAGGCCATCCTGGATGGGAAACTGGCTGACGGTTCCGCCGCCGCGGTTCCCGGCTATGCCGAACTGGAACAGGCCCTGGCCGGATTTACCCCGGAAGCGGTTGCCGCCCAATGCGGCCTGAGCGCCGCAGACATCAAGCAGCTCGCCACCGATTATGCCACGGCCGAGAAAGCCCTGATCCTCTTCCCGGCGGGCAATGCCTACCCCGGCCACACTGCCGAGCTGGCCACTGCCGTGGCCAACCTGGCCATACTGACCGGCAAGCTGGGCAAGGAAGGGTGCGGCGTGCTCTGCATGGCCGAGAAGAACAACAGCCAGGGCGCCGTGGACATGGGCTTCTATACCGCCAGCGGTATGAACGCCTCGCAGATCATGGACGGCTGTGCCAGCGGCGCTGTCAAGACGCTCGTCATCGCCGGTGAGAACCCGGTCGTCTCCTACCCGGATCACAGCCGGATTCTCTCCGCCCTCGACAAGGTGGAGTTCCTGGTGGTGTCCGACCTGTTCATGACCGAGACCGCGGCCATGGCCGACGTGGTGCTGCCGGCCTGCTCCTTTGCCGAGAAGGAAGGGACGTTTACCGCAGTTGATCGCCGCGTGCAACATATCAAGCCGGCCGTTGCCACGGTCGGTCAGAGCCGCAGCGACTTCGACATCCTGGCGGCGCTGATCGCCAAGCTGGGCGGACAGGCCCCGGCCGCACCGTCGGATGTGTTTGCCGGCATCGCCGCATCCGTGGCCGGTTACGCCGGGATGTCCTATGCCAGCCTGGGCGAGACAGGCGCCTTTGCACCGGTGGCCGTCAAGCCGGCCCTGATCGCGCCGAAGGCCGCCGCAGTTGCGGCCGAGGCCGGCAAGCTGGCCCTGGTGACCGGCAGCGTTCTGTACCACAACGGCACCCTGTCCCAGTACGGCGAAGGCCCCATGTACGTCTGTCCCGAGGGATACGTGGAGATTTCCCGCGCCGACGCCGCCCGTTTGAAGCTCGACAACGACGATCTGGTGAACGTGACGTCCGCGACCGGGGCCGTGCAGCTGAAGGCCAGGGTCAGCCCGCGTATGCCCGAAGGTGTGGTGTTCGCGCCGTACCACTTTGCGGCCGTGTCGGTCAACCGGGTATGGAACGGCGCGCCGGTTACCTGGGTAACGCTGGCCAAGTAACGGTAGCGATACAGCTTACGGACTAATTTCATAAACCAAGGAAAGAGGATCAGATGGGAATCGAGATTTTAGGACTGCCGATGATGTACTACATCGCCATGGTTGCCAAGGTCCTGGTGGCGTTTGTCTTCGTGCTGCTGACCGTGGCCTATGCCACCTATGCAGAGCGCAAGATTATCGGTCACATGCAGGTGCGCCTCGGCCCGATGCGGACGGGATGGCACGGCCTGCTGCAGCCGATCGCCGACGGGGTCAAGCTCTTCTTCAAGGAAGAGATCATCCCCTCCAGTGCGAGCACGTTCGCCTTCCTGATCGCCCCGCTCATCGCCCTGATCCCGGCTTTCATCACCTTCGCGGTCATCCCCTTCGGCGGCGTCATCGAGGTGGCGGGCTACAAGATCCCGCTCCAGATCGCCAGCTATTTCGACGTGGCTGCCGGCCGGGTCTATGACATCAACGTCGGGGTGCTCTACATCCTGGCCATGTCCTCCCTTGGGGTGTACGGCATCGTCCTGGCGGGGTGGGCCTCCAACAGCAAGTATTCTCTCCTGGGCGGCCTGCGTGCATCGGCCCAGATGATCTCCTACGAGCTTTCGGCCGGCTTGGCCATCGTGTCGGTGTTCATGCTCTCCGGCACTCTGTCCCTGAACGAGATCGTCAACCAGCAGTCCACTTTCAATGGCTTCGGCTGGTATGCCTTCAAACAGCCGCTGGCAGCGATCATGTTCTTCATCTGCTCCCTGGCCGAGATCAACCGTACTCCCTTCGACCTCCCCGAGGCCGAGACGGAACTGGTGTCCGGC
>DATBXI010000217.1:0-4325 GCA_036514355.1 Desulfuromonadaceae bacterium | reverse complement strand
GGCCACCGGCGTGGCAGCCGGCATAACCACCATAACGGCTACCGTGCCGGTTACCCAGCCGGTGCCGGGGAGCATCGCGGGTTCCGCCACCCTGACGGTGACCGGAGGCGGGGCACAGATCAACGTGCTGCCCATCACGGTGAACGGCTCGCTCTGCTCATCCGCCACCTCTGCGGGCTATTTCAACAAGCCGTGCGTGAGCGTTACGATCTGCGTCCCCGGCACCTCGACCTGCCAGGTGGTCACCGATCTCCTGCTGGATACGGGGAGCTACGGGTTGCGCATCTTCAAACAGGCCCTGAGCGTGTCCCTCCCCCAGGTGACGGTGCCTGCCGGCGCGCTGGCCGAGTGCGTCCAGTTCGGGGACGGCTCTTCGGAGTGGGGGCCGGTCCAGATGGCCAGCCTCACCCTGGGCAGCGAGCCGAGCGTCCAGGTGCCGATCCAGGTGATTGACGCCACCTTCGGCACCCGCTCCAGGGCGTGCCGGAATGCCGATGCCAGCCCCGCGGTTGCCGGGTTCAACGGCATCCTGGGGGTCGGTCTCTTCGCCCAGGACTGCGGCGCGTTCTGCACCAGCAGCGCCAACAACGGTCTCTATTTAGCCTGCACCGGCACGGCCTGCAACGGGACCACGGTACCGCTCACCAGTCAGGTGCAGAACCCGGTGGCCCTGCTGCCCCAGGACAACAACGGCGTGCTGGTGCAGCTGCCGGGCATCCCCCTGGGTGGGGTGTCTTCGGTCAACGGCAGCCTCGTGCTGGGGATCGGGACCCGCGCCAACAACATGCCTGCCGGCGTGACAGCCTACCCCGCCAATTCAGGGGGAGACTTCACCACCATCTTCAACGGTGCCACCTTGACCACCAGTTTCATCGACAGCGGCTCCAACGGCCTCTTCTTTGCCGCCTCCCAGCTGCCGCTCTGCCCGTCTCCCAATACCGGTTTCTACTGCCCCGCGGCAACCACCTCACTTTCCGCCACCAACGTGGGGGCGTTCGGTTCGCCCAGCGGCCCGGTGCCTTTCCAGATAGGCAACTTCGCCAGCCTCATCAACAGCTCCAGCAATGTGTTCAGCGAGGTTGGCGGGCCGGACTCCGGCGGGTTCGACTGGGGACTTCCCTTCTTTTTCGGGCGGAACGTCTTTGTGGGTATCGAAGGCAGGAGCACCTCTCTGGGCAGCGGCCCCTACTGGGCCTACTGAGCCAGACGTAGCAATCATGCCGCTGTTAGAGACCTCCGGGATGTGAGAACCCCGGAGGTCTCTTTGCGTGATAGTGATCCGGCAGTATCCTGAGTCTGTGACGCATTCGTGGCCACTCTTGTCCAGAATACCTGCGTTACTGCGTTTCAGGCCAGATCCTCCTCCCTGGCTCCGTTCATCCGACACAGCCGGTATACCCCTCTCCCGTCTTTTTCGTCTTGTCCCCTTTCGCGCTGTTTCCTTATTTGGTCCATAGTTCGGCCATATTTGCCTGATAACGTACTGGACATGGGGCGAGGGACTATTACTTCCCCCGGTCAAGCGAATCCGGATGGATCAAGGGAAAGGAGAAAGCGATATGAGACGACGCGGCATGAAACGGATGGCATTTCTCTGCGTGCTGGCTGCAGCCATCACCGGGGGGGCGGGTGCCTGGGCGGAAGGCGTGGGCAAGCCCGGACACGCAGGTATGGATGATTGGGGAATGATGGAGATGATGCCTCCGCCTCCCCCGGTACGGCACGATCACATGGCGGAACTGCTCGGCCTTACCAAGGACCAGCAGACGAGCATCGAGGCAATCTTCGCTGCGGACCGGGCGACGAGTACTCCACTCGTGCAAAAGGTGGCGGAATATCGGAAACAGCTGTGGGCCGCCGTGCAAACCGCCACATTTGACGAGGCGGCGATCCGGGCCATCGCCATGCAGCAAGCCAAGACCGAGGCCGAGCTGATTCTCCTGAGGGCGCGGATGCGAACTCAGGTCAAGGCCGTGCTTACCACTGAACAGCAAGCGCTTGCGGAAGATTTTCCGCGGCCCCTCCCAGGATGGCATGGACTTGGTCCGGCCTGCTGCTGTGGGCAGAGGGCCGGCCACACCCCGCCGCCACATCCCCTGTTTTCCGACAATGAGCAACGACGGGGTCCTGATCCCGGCCGTGGCCGCCATGAAGAGGAAGAATAAAGGAGGTGCCAAATGACTGAACAGGATCATACGCACACAACGCATGACAACCAGCCGACAACGCTCGATATCCTGGGGATGACAGTTGCCAATATCGATCATCTCTCCGCTGTGCATAGCGGCATGGGGCTACGGAGCGGGGTCATCGTCAGGATGGTCAGGCGGGGCAGTGCGGCCCATCGGGAAGGGGTGGAGGCAGGCGATATCGTCTTCGAGGTGAACGGGAGGCTGACCACGACACTCAAGGATCTTGCGGATTCAGTGGCGGATCACGAGCCGCGAGTGCCCATCAGGATTTTGTTCCGGGGAACCGGCATATGGAGGCTCGTGTCTCTTCCCCTTGGAACGATCGAGGCCGGGATGGCAGAAAATCGGTAAGGGGATAAAAACTGCGGCACCGCGATTTCCTTATTTCCGCCATATTTTTTCCTTATTTCCATACGATACAATTTATACACCGGTTGCCGTTTTTTGTCGCGAAAGGAGGTGAAATCGGCAGCTCTGACGGCATACCGTCATTCCAACGGAAAAGGAGCAAGAGATGACAAGTTCGATAAGTGGCATTGGGGGGGGATTAAGCGCCTCCGAACTGAAAAAGATGCAGGAACTGATGTATCAACTGAGCCAGGAAGCGTCGTCCGGGACCTCTTCGTCCGCCACTTCATCCACCGCCTCATCCACCACCTCATCCACCACCTCCCAGAGCAGTTCCAGCGTGGATGATATCTTTTCACAGATGGATTTCTCTGCCGTGCTCGCCCAACTCGGGCAACAGATGAAGGCCCAGGGCTCGCCTCCTCCTCCCCCCCCACAGGACAGTTCTTCTTCGGATAGTTCCTCTAGGGGCAGTTCTTCTACGGAAATTGCCACGCTGATGAAAACCCTCGGCAGCGCCTTGCAGTCGGGTAGCACGTCAGACGCTCAAACCGTAGTGAGTTCGCTGCAAAAGGATGTTTCGTCACAGAACGGCGGTTCGAGCGACGACGCGTTCAGCAAAGACCTGCAAACTCTGTCGGATGCGCTGCAATCGGGTAACCTGTCGGACGCCCAGCAGATATTTTCCAACATCCAGGATAAACTGGCCCAGGGACAGCCTCCCTCCCAGGGCGATTCCACCTCATCTTCCACGTCGTCGGCCACCGATACGATGCAGCAGGATTTTAAAACCCTTGCCATTGCCCTGCAGTCGGGCAGTACGTCAGACGCTCAAACCGCGGTGAGTGCGCTGCTGAAGGATGTCTCGTCACAAAACGGTGGTTCGAGCAATGACCCGTTCAGCAAGGACCTGCAAAGCCTGTCTGACGCCCTGCAATCGGGCAGTCTGTCGGATGCCCAGAATATATTTGCGAGCATTCAGGACAAGCTGGCGTCGGGAGCCCGCCATCATCACGAGGGAACGGCGGGAAGTGCGCAGGCGGAGGGGAGCAGTTCCCAGGATACGGTGGCCAAGACCCTACAGGCCATGATCGAAGCCCTGGACACATCCTCATCTTCCACCGCTTCGACGTCCTCTTCAGGTGTGGCGTCCAGCCTGAAGGATATACTTACGGCAGCATTGCAGAGTTACACCCAGCAAAGCTCCAACAGCTATGCCCAGAGCGCTGCCGCCGGTAGTACGGTGTCCTCCGTGGCGTAGGCGTGAGCGCCATACTTCAGCGCCAAGCGCGCTGGCGCGCCGTAGCTCGTCACGCCGACGCCCGGGGGCGCCATCGCCAGGCTGGTCCTCCTTGAGGAAGCCTTCACGAATGCCGATTGACAGAGGCATTCATCGTACATTTGGAGGCACGGTATGGGTGTGCAGCAGCCATACCGTGCCGTTTGCTTTTTTCGCGGTTCTTCAGCCTCCGGTCACCAGGCGTGCCCGGAGGCTGAACTCCATGACGTGCGGCCCTGCCGTGTCTGGGAGAATAGTATGTACGGATGAACATCATGAAGAGGCTGAACAGGGCCATGGACAGCCTTCGACCATCGCGACACCCGCCCCCATGCTTTCCTTAGAGCTCTTGCCGCTGCCCCCGGGCAGGTCCGCGGTTTTTCGGCGGCGGCCCCCACACCACCTGGGCAAATCCGTCCGGCCGGATCGTGGAACGGAAAGCGCCCAAGATGTCCTCCGCGGTGATGTCCAGGTATCGCTTGGCTGCCCGGACCGGCTCATCCAGG
>DATBXI010000216.1:0-6138 GCA_036514355.1 Desulfuromonadaceae bacterium | reverse complement strand
ACCCGCGGCGCCCTGTTCGAGGAGTTGCGGGGCGTGCGGAAGCGGCTGGCCGACGAGGCCGGGGTACCGCCCTTCGTGGTGTTCTCCGATGCCACGCTGGTGGAGATGGCCCAGGCCATGCCCCGGGACGAGGACGAGCTGCTCTCCATCACCGGTGTGGGGCAGCACAAGCTGGCCAAGTACGGGGCGGCGTTCCTGGCTGCAATCGTGGAGTACCGGCGCACCGCGGCACCGGGCGCTTCCGATCCGTGAACACATTCGGCAAGAATATTCTAACAGACAGATCAACAGCAATTTAGTAAGATATGGGATTGTGACAACCAAGGAGAACAGGATTCAATGGCACAGACACGCGCGATCGTCATCACCGGCAACGGCACCAACTGCGAGATGGAGGCGGCCCACGCCTGCCGCCTGGGGGGATTCGACGAAGCGGTCATCGCCCACATCGCTGATCTGCTTTCCGGCGAGATCAGGCTGGACGACTTCCACTTCCTCAACCTGACCGGCGGTTTCCTGGACGGCGACGACCTGGGGAGCGCCAAGGCTCAGGCCAACCGGCTGCGCCATGCGCGGGTGGACGAACTGGAGGAGCATCTGCTGGACCAGGTGCTGCGCTTCATCACGGACGGCAAGCTGATCCTGGGTGTCTGCAACGGCTTTCAGCTGATGGTGAAGATGGGCATGCTGCCCGGGTTCGACAGCGACCACCTGACCCAGCGGTCAACGCTCACCTTCAACGATTGCGGCCGTTTCCAGGACCGCTGGACCTATCTCAAGGTGGATCCTGCCTCCCCCTCCGTATTTACCCGGGGGATCGAGCGGGGGATCTATCTCCCCATGCGCCACGGCGAGGGGAAGTTCCTCTGCGACAGCTCGGCCACCCTGGAGCGCATCGAGGCCGAGCACCTGGCGGTGTTCAAGTATTCCGGCCCGGATTACGCCGCGCCCACCATGGAGTTTCCCCTCAACCCCAACGGCGCCCAGAATGCCATCGCCGGCATCTGCGATGCCACCGGCCGCCTGATGGGACTGATGCCCCACCCCGAGGCATTCGTGCATTATACCCAGCACCCCCGCTGGACCAGGGAGGCGCTGCCGGAGGAGGGGGATGGCCTGATCCTCTTCAGGAACGCTGCGGAATACGTAAGGCAAAATCTTGTATAGCATCTGCCACAGAGCCACAGAGACGCAGAGAAAATCAACGAGAGAAATTCCTTCCAAGGCTTTTGGGAAATCGTTGTGGTTTTTCTCCCCGTGTTCTCTGTGCCTCTGTGACTCTGTGGCAAAATGGAGTCTTTAATCATGAATTTCAACCGTCCCCATGAAGAATGCGGCGTCTTCGGCATCTACAACCACCCCGAGGCGGCCAACCTGACCTACCTCGGACTATACGCCCTGCAGCACCGCGGCCAGGAAAGCTGCGGCATCGTCTCCTCGGACGGCGCCACCCTCCACGCCCACAAGCGGATGGGGCTGGTGGCCGACGTGTTCGGCAACCAGGAGGTGTTCAAGAAGCTCCCCGGCCGCTCGGCCATAGGCCACGTGCGGTACTCCACCGCCGGCGCCTCGGTGGAAAAGAACGTACAGCCGATCATGGTGGACTACTCCCGCGGCTCCATCGCCGTGGCCCACAACGGCAACCTGGTGAACGCCCATCTGCTCAAGGCCGAACTGGAGGCCTACGGCTCCATCTTCCAGACAACCATGGACACGGAGATCATCATCCACCTGCTGGCCATCTCCCGCACCAACTCCCTGGTGGACCGCATCGTGGACGCGCTCAACCGCATCAAGGGGGCCTACTGTCTGCTGTTCCTGACCGAGAGTCGCATGATCGCCGTGCGCGACCCCAACGGTTTCCGGCCCCTGTGCCTGGGCAAACTGGGTGACGCCTGGGTGGTGGCCTCCGAGAGCTGTGCCCTGGACCTGATCGAGGCCGAGTTCGTGCGCGAGATCGAGCCGGGGGAGATGATCATCTGCACCAAGGACGGCAAGATCAAGTCCCTGTTCCCCTTCAAGCGGGTCGATCCGACCCCCTGCATCTTCGAGTTCGTCTACTTCGCCCGGCCCGATTCCTACATTTTCGGCAAGAACGTCTACCTGGCCCGCAAGGAGCTGGGGCGGCAACTGGCCCGGGAATACCGGGTGGATGCGGATGTGGTCATCGCAGTGCCGGATTCGGGCGTGCCCGCGGCCATGGGGTATGCCGAGGAGTCGGGCATCCCCTTTGAACTGGGGTTGATCCGCAACCACTACGTGGGACGGACGTTCATCGAACCGGCCCAGTCCATCCGCCACTTCGGGGTCAAGATCAAGCTCAACCCGGTGCGGGAGATCCTCAAGGACAAACGGGTGGTGGTGATCGACGACTCCATCGTGCGGGGCACCACCTCCCGCAAGATCGTCAAGATGGTGCGTAACGCCGGGGCCAAGGAGGTGCACATGCGCATCTCGTCTCCCCCCACCAGTTACCCGTGCTACTACGGCATCGACACTCCCAACCGCAAGGAGCTGATCTCTTCCTCCCATACCGTGGAAGAGATCTGCCGCTATATCACCGCGGACAGCCTGGGCTACCTCTCCGAGGAGGGGCTGGTGCAATCGGTCGGGGTGGGCAACAGCGATTTCTGCAAAGCCTGTTTTGCCGGGGAATACCCGGTGGCATTCCCCAAACCTGCGCAGAAGCCGCAGATGGGACTATTCGAGGAGGAGTACAAGGAACAATGACCGACAGGGAACGACTGAAGCAGATCATCCTGGAACTGTCCTACGAAAAGCGGCTGGTCAAGCTGGCCTCGGGACGCGAGAGCGATTTCTACTTTGACGGCAAACAGACCACCCTGCACGCTGCGGGGGGGTATTTGACGGGCAAGCTGTTTTATGAGGCGATCAAGGATGTGGCGGGTGTGGAAGCGGTGGGGGGCATCACCCTGGGGGCCGACCCCATAGCCACGGCCACCTCCATCGCGGCACATCTGGATGGCCGGCACCTGCACGCCTTCATCATCCGCAAGGAGCCCAAAGGGCACGGCACGGGCCAGTGGCTGGAGGGGCGCAAGAACCTGCCTCCCGGCACCAAGGTGGTGATCGTGGAGGACGTGGTCACCACCGGCGGCTCCTCCATGAAGGCGGTCAACCGGGCCAAGGAGGAAGGGCTGGACGTGCTTGGCATCGTGACGCTCGTTGACCGGGAAGAGGGTGGCCGGGAGAACATCGAGGCCGAGGGATACTGGCTCAAGGCGCTTTTCACGAAGTCGGAACTCGTGGGGTAGACGGCTTCGCAGACGGTCCATCTGCTGCGTTACGCTCGTCGCGCAACGCTCAACGTACCGAGGGGTACGCCTCGCGCTGCACTCCTCGCAAGCCTTGCATCTGGAACCGCCTGCTGTGCCGCAGGTAGATATGTCCTCGAAGCAACGCCTTGACAAACTCCTCGTCGAACGCAGCCTGGCCCCCTCCCGGGAAAAGGCCCAGGCCCTGATCATGGCCGGCCAGGTGGTGGTGGGGGACCATGCGGCCGACAAGGCCGGCCAGCAGGTGGCGCTTGACGCGGAGATCCGCATCAAGGGGGAGGTACTCCCCTACGTCGGCCGGGGCGGCCTGAAACTGGAAAAAGCCCTGAAGGAATTCGCCATCGACGTCACCGGAGTTGTGGCCCTGGACGTGGGAGCCTCCACCGGCGGCTTTACCGACTGTCTGCTTCAGGCGGGTGCGGCCAGAGTTTTTGCGGTGGATGTGGGCTACGGACAGTTGGCCTGGAAGCTGCGCCAGGACGCCCGGGTCGTCAGCCTGGAAAAGACCAACATCCGCCACCTGACGCCGGACCAACTGGAGCAGGTGCCGGATCTGGCGGTGATCGACGCCTCGTTCATCTCGCTCTCCAAGGTGCTTCCGGCCACGGTGGCGCTGGTCAGGCCGGGTGGGTGTATCATCGCCCTGATCAAGCCCCAGTTCGAGGTGGGCAGGGGAGAGGTAGGGAAGGGGGGCATTGTCCGTGATCCGGCTGCCCACGAAAAGGCGGTCGCGGGGGTCAAACAGGTCGCCGCTGAGCTGGGGTTGACGGTGGCCGGACTGTGTGACTCCCCCATCCTGGGGGCCGACGGCAATCGGGAGTTCCTTATTTTGCTGAATGTGCCCAATACTGGAAAACCTGAAACCCAAGCTTAACCACGGAGGACACGGAGGTTCACGGAGGAAATTCAAAAGAATGAAGGTTTTTGGTTGACCCCAAACAGTATTTAGTTTTTTGCTTTTTGTTTTTCTCTGTGTCCTCCGTGGTGATCAGCTTTTATCCATTTTTTTGCATTGTTGGAGGCCGAGATGGAGAACTGTATCTTCTGCAAGATCATCCGAAACGAGATCCCCTCGAAGAAGGTATTTGAAGACGAGCAGCTGCTCGTCATCGAGGATGTGGCGCCCAAGGCGCCGCTGCACCTGCTGTTCCTGCCCAAGCGCCACTTTGTCAACTGTCTCGATATGTCCCCGCAAGACGAGGCCGTAATGGGCTACCTCCTCCGCAAGGCGGCCGAGATCGCCCATCAAAAGGGGGTGGCCGACTCCGGTTTCCGCCTGGTGCAGAACAACGGGGCAGGCTCTGGGCAGTCGGTCTTTCACATGCACGTTCACCTGCTGGCGGGGCGCGATTTTGCCTGGCCTCCGGGGTAACATGAGCAGTTGGGAGGCACAATGAGAGTGATAATTCTGTTCCTGGTGCTCTTGCTGTGGGCAGTGCCGCTCCTGGCCGAGACCTATTCCTGGGTCGATGGTCAGGGGACGGTCAACTTTACCGACGACTATTCGCAGATACCCAAGCGGTACCGGAAAAAGGCTCGGCGACTGGACAGCGGGGACGGACAGGCGACTCCCCCATCGCGCACGCCGGATACCGGAGCCGCACCGGCCACTGCGTCGCCGCAACCCTCCACGGGCGGTGGCAGCGCCGCACCGGCCGATGCCGGCAACGACACCTACGGCGGACGGAAGGCCGGGCAGTGGCAGCAGGAATTCAGGACACGGGAAGCCGAAGTCAAGCGCCTGGAGCGGCAGCTGGTCGATCTGGAGGCATTGATCAGGAATCCGGTAGGCGTATCGGGGGGGCGTGTCCTTGGACTGCCGCAGGAATTCAAGGATACGCAGCGACAGTATAATGAGGCGCTGAAACGCTATAACGACCTCAACGACGAGGCCAACAAGGCCGGCTTGCCGGCCGAGTTCAGAAAATAGTCCCGACAATCATACGACCGCAACGCAAAAAGGCCCGCCGGATTTTCCGACGGGCCTTTTGTCATACAGCCGTTTTGACCATGAGTCTCTCCGCATTTCACCATCTTCAGGCGCCACATCGGGTGGTTGTTACACCTTCCATCCTATGTCAGGTAAAGCCTCCTCTATGGAGATTGGGCGCCCTGGCAAAGCCGCGTTAACCATGTGTGTCGTCCTCTGTGCGCAACGGCTGTATTTCTCCGGATTGCCGTCCTTCCTTCCACCGCATCATCGATTGTCTCGTGTGGTGCCGACAGCATTCCACTTTCAGCGGTCTACCGTACTCTTGTAACCGACCTGCAACCCAGAGGCTTTCAAAGAACATGTCCTGTAATTAATTCTAGCACCCGGCCATGGGGTGTCAAGAAGAGAGAAACGCTTACGGTCAAAAGGCCATGAGCCGCTTGATCAGGCCGGGGAAGGCAATGTCGATGGTCATGACAACAGTCAGCACGACCATGATCACCACGGTGAGCCAGGCGATGATGTTGAAGGTCGGACCGTTGGTGTAGCGCCCCATCAGGTTGCGGTCGTTGATCAGGTACAGCATGAAGATCAACACGAAGGGGAGCACTACACCGTTGACGACCTGGGATATGAACATGATGGCCAGGAGCGGTGCATTGGGGATCAGGATCAGGCCGGCGCTGATGACGATGATGATGGTGAAGAGCCAGAAGAACTGGGGCGCCTGCTCGAAATCCTTGTCAACTCCCGATTCCCACCCCATCCCCTCGCAGATATAGAAGGCGGTGGAGAGCGGCAGGATACAGGCGGCGAACAGGGAAGCGTTGAACAGTCCGAAGGCGAACAGGGAGGAGGCATGTTTTCCCACCAGCGGTTTCAGGGCCATGGCGGCGTCCGCCGCGGTCT
>DATBXI010000215.1:0-4024 GCA_036514355.1 Desulfuromonadaceae bacterium | reverse complement strand
CCTGAGCCTGGTGGAACAGATGCTCATCGACGAGGCCCTGCGCATCACCGGCGGGAGCAAGGCGCAGGCCGCGGAACTGCTGGGCATTTCACGGCCGACCCTCAACAAGAAGCTGGCACAGAAGGAGGAGTAGCGGGGGGGTAACCCCTCCTGTCCTTACTAAGGGGAGGGACGCGGAGACCGAGAGATGCGGAGATTTCCCCCTCTTGGGATAAGAGGGGGCGAGGGGCCGGTTCGTCAGCCAATTGGTAGTATTAAGTTCCCTCCCCTTGAAAGGGAGGGAGTGCTCAGACTGCCCACCCGCCATGCGCGGGTTTTTTCATGCCTGGCCGGTCTGGCTCCTGGCCGGGAGCCGGACGGTGACTGTGGTGCCGGTGCCCGGTGTGGATTCGAAATCGAGGTTTCCCTTGTGCTCGTTGACGATGAAGTTGGCCACGAACAGCCCCAGACCGCTCCCCCCCTTGTCGATGCGGGTCGAGAAGAAGGGGTCGCGCAGCCGCTCCATGTGCTCGGGCGGGATGCCGCTCCCTTCGTCGTGCACGGTGATCAGCACCTCGTCATGCGTGGCGTTGAAGCCGGTGTGTACGCGGATGCTTCCCTTGCCGCGCTGCACGGCCTGCACGGCGTTCATCAGCAGGTTGACCAGCACCTGCTCCAGCTGGTGATAATTGCCGAAGATGGCCGGCACCTGCGCCGACAGGTCGGTGCTGATGGTGGCCTCGGCGTGGTTGCCGTGGGCGTGGATGATGGCCACCGCGCTGGTGACGGCCTGGTTGACGTCCACGCCCGGATACATCTCGTTGCGCTCGCCCAGGCTGTAGGTGCGCAGGTCCTGGATCACGTGGGCGATGCGGTCCGTGCTGCGCTCGATGGTGGCGCAGCAATCGGCGATATTGTCGCGGGCCGTGCTGAGCGGGATACCCCCCAGGTTGAAATCCCCCTCCTCGGCGGCGACCTGCTGCAACAACGGCGCGGCGTCCTTCCAGGCCCGGCCCAGGTACTGCCCGGCCAGGCGGATGGCGCCGTTGGGGTTGTTGATCTCGTGGGCCATGCTGGAGGCCAGAAGCCCCAGGGATGTCATGCGGTTGGTCTGGATCAGCTTGGCCATGATCAGCCGCTTCTTCTCCTGCACCTCCATGCGCATGGAGTCCAGCAACTCCTCCTGCAGGCGCTGGTTTTCCCGGTCCCGCTCCACCAGCGAGGCGGCCAGCTCGTTGACAGCGGCCGTGGCCCGGCCCGGCTCGTCCTCGCGCTCCACGGCGATCCGGAAGTCGTAGTTGCCGTTGCGCATGACCTGTATCCCCTGCATCAGGGTGTTGAAGGAGCGGGTCACCTGGCGCAGGGCCAGGTAGCTGACCGAGGAGACGGTCAGCCAGAAGCCGAGGGCCAGCACGCACGAGGTCCAGATGAGCTGATGTACCCAGCGCTTCAGTTCGCGGGTGTCGTGCTCGATGCGCACCGTGCCGATCAGGTTGCCGGCCGGGTCATGGCTCGCACCGCCGATGGCCGTCTCGGGAGATGCCCCCAGGGGGCTGCTGCGCACCTCCACGGTTTCGGCGAGCAGTTCGCCCGGGCCGGGGTCGGTCGGTCTGCGCAGGTCGGTCAGCACCCGGCCGTCGTGGCTGGTGATGACCACGGCGTGGACCGCCGGGTCCCCTGCCGCGTCTTCGGCCAGGAGTTTCAGGGCCTCGCGGTTCTCGGCGTACAGGGGAAGCCGCACGGCGCTTGCCAGACGCGCTGCCATCTGTCGGGTCTTGTCGGCGGTCAGCCGGCGTTGTTCGCGGATCTCGGCAAAGATGAAGACGGAGATGAAGAGGGTGGTGAGGACCGCCGTCAGGATGGTGAAGATGGCGAAGAGTTTGAAGCGGAAGCTGGCGCGGAAATTGTTCGGCAGTACCGGCAGTGCCATGGTCACTCCCTGGTGGTGACGGGGATTGTGTCCAGTAGACCGGCATCGATGCCCAGACGCCTGAGCACGTTGCGGTTGATCTGGAGCGTCGTCTTGCGCGGAAACACGAAGGACAGCTCGGCCGCATCGGTCCCGTGCAGGGCTTGGGCGCACAGATCCGCCGCCTGTCGCCCCAGCTCGGGCCGGTCGATCTCCACCGTTGCCGTCGCTCCCAGCGGCAGGTAGGCCCCGGCAAAGGCCACCACCGGCACCTGGACCTCCTGGGAGAAGACAAAATACGCCTCGGCCGTCTCGCGGGTCACGGCCGTGGTGTCGGGCAGCATCCAGACGGCGTCCACCTCTCCCTTGAGGCTGGCGAGCCGGTCCATGGTGTCGCGCGGCGCATGGGTTTCGCGCAGCACCAGCCTGATGCCGTAGCGTTGCGCCATCTGCTGGGCGCGGCGCAGGTACCAGCCGCTCTTGGCCGGGTCGTAGAGCACGCCGATGCGATGTTTCTTCAGTCCCTGGAACAGTTCCAGATACTGCTCCGGCGCCGCGAACATGTCGATCCCTGCCAGGTTGGGCAGGCTGTTGCGGCGGTCGCGGATGGCGAGGGACATCACGGCCACGATGGGTATCTGGCGGATCTTGCGGGTCGCGGCCAGGGCGCTGTCCCCCATGGCCAGCACCATGCCGGGCCGGTCCTCCCGCACCAGGCGCATGACGTCCGCCTCGGCGTAGTCGGTCAGGATCACCACCCGGTCGGTGAACTGGCGGGTGCCGCGGAAACCGCGCAGCACCTCCTCGTAGGCCCGATCGCGGCGGCTCACCAGGACCAGCACGTCGTAGGCCTGGGCCAGGCAGGGGAGCAGGAGCGCCAGGGTCAGGATAAGGGCCGTGAGGCTATGCCGGTGCATGGGCCGCCCCATCAGAACCTCACCTTCAGGCCGCCTTCGTACCAGCTGCTTGGCTTGGGAAGGAACGAATCAGAGAACTGGGCGCCGTTGAACAGATTGTGGCCGGAGAAGAACAGCTCCACGGCACTGTTCTCGCGCTTGTAGAGGATTGCCCCCAGGTGCAGGTCCCAGATCAGGCCGTAGTAGCGCGCTTCGAAGGACGGATCGCTGTTCCACCAGATGTGGCGGCCGGTCAGCATGCCCCGGTAGGTCTTGTCGTCGTAGCGCAGCGCCAGTTGCACGGTGTGGCGCGGTGCGCCGTACACCTGGGAACCGCCGCTGCGGGTGGTGTCGGTGAAGGTGTAGCCGGATGACAGGGAGGTGTTCCAGACCGGCAGGGTGCGGGCCTCGATCTCGGCACCCAGGGCGATCTGCTTTTCCGGGTGATAGGCCTGGGTGGTGAAGTCGTATGCCTGGACGTCCCACATCTGGTTGCGGAACAGAGTCCCCTTGAGCCAGACATAAGGGACCGCCTGGCTCTCCACGCCGATCTGGGAGGTCCAGACCCGCTCCACATTCCGATTGTTAACATCAACCAGACTGTAGCCTAAGCCGGTATAGCCTCGCACCAGGGTCTCATCCGTAATGCGCCAGACCATCCCTAAGGAAGGGCTAAAGGCGTCGCTGCGGCCGGTGTTACGGTCGAAGCGGGCGCCGGGGATGATGGAGACCGGTCCCAGGTCAAGGGTGTCGTTGAGGAAGAATCCCCAGTGCTGGATCTTGACGAAGGCCGGTGCAGGCAGGTCTGACTCGGTCTGCTCGTATTCGCCACCCACGACCAGCAGGTTGCCTTCTTCGCGCCAGGTCAGCTTGGCCTCGCCTCCGTAGACCCGGTCGCGGAATCTCTGCACCGGGGCGGCCACGCCGGTGCTGATGGTACTGGAGAACGTGTCATTGTCATAGGCAAAATGACGGGCGGTGACCTCCACGTCGATGTTGCTGCTGAGGGGCTTCCGCAGCCCGATGGAGGCAATGAGCTGACTGGTATCCTGTTTTTCCTGGAAGTCTATGAGGGGTACGTAGAGGTCGCCCCGGTTGTCCGCCTTGTTGTAGCCGACTGTCCCCCACACCTGGCCCTGGCCCGGCAGGTCCCAGGTGAGACGGCTGAAGACGTTGCGGCTGTAGCTGGCATGGTAGGGGATAAGGCCGTCCGAGCCGAAGTAGCCGCCGGACAGGTAGT
>DATBXI010000214.1:0-3300 GCA_036514355.1 Desulfuromonadaceae bacterium | reverse complement strand
CCAGCCGGTCCGCCTTGCGGGTCCACTCCCCCGCCAGGCCGGAAAAGGTCTTGCGGCTGATGGCAATGCGCTCCAGGTTGGCCAGCCGGTCCAAAAAAAGGAAACCCGCGTTGTGGCGGGTCCATTGATAGGTGGGGCCGGGATTTCCCAGCCCCGCTATGACGAATGTGCTCATGCTCTACCTGGAATCTGGCTAGGCGACCGCTTCTCCGGCGGCAGCCTCTTCCTTGGCCCTGCCAAGGACGCTGACAACCGGCGTCTTGGGGTTATCCAGGACCTTGACACCTTCCGGCAGAGTAATTTCGTTGACGTGGATGGAATGGGCGATCTTGAGGTCCGCGATGTTGATCTCGATGTGATCGGGGATATTGCCCGGCAGACATTCCACGTGCAGTTCGTGATGGGCGAAATCCAGCAGGCCGCCTTCCTTCACGCCGACGGCTGTGCCCTTGAGCACCACCGGCACGGTGACGCGCAGCTTTTCGTTCATGTTGACGCGATGGAGGTCCACATGCTTGAAGGTCCCCCTGACCGCATCCCTCTGCAGGTCGGCAATGATGGCCATGCACTGGTCCAGGCTTCCTCCGCCGTTCAGGGTGATCAGGTTGTTCTGGCCACCGTCGCCGGCCATGGCATCCTGCAGATCGCGGTATTTGATGCTCACCGCCACCGGATCCATGCCTTTCCCATACACAACGCCGGGAACCATTTCGTCACGCCGCAATTGACGGCTGATGCCCTTGCCGGTCTTGGATCTCAATTCTATGTTCATCTGTTTCTGTTGCATGGCTGTTCCTCCACGTGTAGTGACGGGCTGGGCCCGTCCCCCTACCTAGTATATGATGTCTTCCGTATTATACAAAGAGCGAGCTGACCGATTCATCCTCATGGATGCGCCGGATCGCCTCGGCCAGGAGATCGGCGACCGAGAGCATGGTGATCTTGGAGGTGGCCTGTCCCTTGTCCCCCAGGGGGATGGTATCGGTCAGGACCACTTCCTGGATGTCCGAGGCATTGATCCGGTCGATGGCCGGCCCGGAAAGGACGCCATGGGTGGCGCAGGCGTAGATGGCACGGGCCCCGTTTTCCTTGAGGGCCTTGGCCGCCTGGGTCAGGGTGCCGGCCGTGTCGATCATGTCGTCCAGGATCACGGCCGTCTTGTCCCGCACATCGCCGATCAGGTGCATCACCTCGGCCACGTTGGGGCCGGTGCGGCGTTTGTCGATCACCGCCAGGGTGCATTCCAGCCGCTTGGCAAAGGCGCGGGCCCGCTCGGTTCCGCCGGCGTCCGGGGAGACCATCACGACCTGCTCCCCGCTGAAGCGCGTTTTCAGGTGATCGAGGATCACCGGCGCGGCATAGAGGTTATCCACCGGAATATTGAAGAAGCCCTGGATCTGGCCGGCATGCAGGTCCACCGTCACCACCCGGTCCACGCCGGCGGTGGTGGTCAGGTCGGCCACCAGCTTGGCGGTGATGGGGGTGCGCGGGGCGGCCTTGCGGTCCTGGCGGGCATAGCCGTAGTAGGGCATCACCGCCGTGATGGTCGCGGCAGAGGCCCGCTTGAGGGCGTCCGTCATGACCAGGAGTTCCATCAGATTATCGTTGGTGGGGGCGCAGGTGGACTGGATCACGTACACGTCGCGGCCGCGGACGTTCTCTCCGATCTCCACCATGACCTCGCCGTCGGAGAACCTGCGGACACGGGCCGCCCCCAGGGGGACGCCGAGACTTTCGCAGATTTTCTGGGCAAGCGTGGGGTTGGAGTTACCGGAAAAGACCCTGATCTTGTCTTGCATGACCATTACGACCTTTCAACGTACAACGTGAGTAGAATGGCTGGGGCGCCAGGGATCGAACCTGGGAATGCCGGAATCAAAATCCGGTGCCTTACCGCTTGGCGACGCCCCAATAAATTTGTATTGAGTACCGCTGTGCTGCGTGCCGGCGACTAGATCGTCTCCGCGACGGCGGCAAACCAGCCGGTTCCGTCTATCAACGTCTCCCGCGCCCGTTCCGCGCTCTCCCTGTCCCGGAAAAGCCCGAACACGGTCGGCCCGCTGCCGGACATCATGGCACCCAGGGCGCCCAGGCGCAGCATGGCGGCCTTGATATCGGCAATTACCGGAAAGGCCGGAATGGTGACCGACTCAAGATCGTTGGAGAGGATGGCGCAGACATCCTCGATAGTGCCGTAAAAATGGGGAAGTTTAGCCAGCTCTCCCCTGTTTGTCAACTGCAAATTTTGATAGACCCAGGCGGTGGAGACGTGCACGCCGGGATTCACCAGCAGCACCCACACCTGCGGCATGGACGGCATGGGGGTGAGCTGCTCCCCGACCCCTTCGGCCAGGGCGGTCTGCTTGAAGATGAAAAACGGCACATCGGCGCCAAGCTTCAGGCCGATCTCCATGAGGCGCTGTTCGGAGAGTCCCAGCCCCAGCAGTTCGTTCATCCCCATCAGAACGCTGGCGGCATCGCTGCTGCCGCCCCCAAGGCCCGCGGCAACCGGGATGTTCTTGGTGATGTCGATGGCAGCCCCCTGCCCGCCCTCCGCCAGGTCGAGCAGGGCACGCGCCGCCTTCCAGGCGATGTTGCCGGCCCCGTCGGGGACGCCGGTTTTGCCGCAGGTGACCGTGATCTCCGGGGTGTCGGTCAAGGTGATGGTGATGTCGTCGCACAGGTTGACCCGCTGCATGACCATGCGCAGGTCATGGTACCCGTCGGGCCGTCGCCGGATGACGTCGAGCAGGTAGTTGACCTTGGCAGGAGCTTTGAGTGTCAGGCTTTTCACGGGTACTCCGTCACGATTGGGTTACGCACAGCAGTTGTTTCTAATGCAAGCAGCCGCATAAATCAAGGCAAAACTGCGCGGCAGCATGGGCTCTCCACAGGGGACTTGCGCCGGACAGCTTCTCTCTTTATACTGTGCTCACCGACATTCAAAAGGAGACAGTTCGTGAACCCGAGACTCCCCGCCGAATGGGAGGCCCAGGACGGCGTCCTGATGGCCTGGCCCCACGAAGGCACCGACTGGGAATATATGCTGGACGATGTGCGTCCGGTCTATGTGGAGATCATCCGCCACATCACCCGCTTCGAGCGGGTACTGCTGACAGCGCCCCATGGAGCCGAAACCGCGGCGTTTCTGGCAGGCGCCGGCATCGACATGGCCAAGGTTAGCGTCTGCGAGCTGCCCACCAACGACACGTGGACCCGGGATTTCGGCCCGATCACGGTGATCTTCAACAACAAACCGGTGCTCCTGGACTTCGGCTTCAACGGCTGGGGGCTCAAGTT